>PKXT01000210.1 GCA_003133505.1 Acidobacteriota bacterium | reverse complement strand
GGAGGGGTGTCGACGACGACGAGATCGAACTCCCCGCTCTCGTGCAGCTCGTAGAGCTTTTCCGCCGCCATGTACTCCTGTGTTCCCGACAGGCTGGACGTAAGGTTGCGGTAGAGGCGGTTCTTCATGATCCGCTCGGCCTGTGCCTCGTCGGCCGAGTACTTGCTGATCAAATCGTCGAAGGTGTTCTTCGCGTCGAGCATCACGGCCCACAGCTCGCCCGTCCAGGCGCCTTCTATGCGGCTCGGCGTGTTGGTGAGCGATCCGACCCCGAGCGCGTTGGCGAGCCGGCGGGCCGGATCGATCGTGACGACACACGCCCGCCGCCCATTTACAGCCGCCGCCAGGGCAAGGGATGCGGCCGTGGTCGTCTTGCCCACGCCACCTTTTTGGTTGGCTACTGCCAGAATACAGGTCAAGCGGTTTGCTCTCTCCGTCCAGTGGATGCTACCGCATATGCGACGCTTGACGCTACCCGCGCGCCAGCCACAGGGCATATGCCTCAACTGATAAACCATAATCTATGCGCGAGTCCGCGCGGCTGCAAGTGAAAAATTCGGGGGTGTGGAAACCATCGGGTAGTGGCCATCTTCAATGCGCGAGAGTCCGCTGTGAACGGGGAGGATATTTCATTCCGTCGCGCATAGAGGGATATCACAAATTAAGCCGCGCACGCCCCAAAATGTGCTAGATTCGGTGCACGAAATTCGTCGCCAGAGGGTGGGGCGCAGAAAATTGATAAGGGAACCAAGGAGACGAAATGAAACTTTTGGCAGGCCGAATGGTAATAGCGGCATCCTTTGCCGCTGCATTGCTCTTGCTTTCCGGAACAGCCGCGCGAGCGCAATCATCGAATGAGAAGATTAAAAGCGACAATCAAGCGTCGGCCTATTGTGTGCAGACCGGCGGCGTGGTGGAAGTACGAAAGCCGGCTTATGGGACCAACGGCAGCGATCCTTTGCTGCTCTCCGGCACAAAGCAGTTTTGCCGTTACACAGCCTCCGACAAGTCCAGCATTTGGGTGCTCTTGAGCACACTGACCACTCCGAAACCAACGCTGGCTGCGCTGGCTTACTATGCGCAAGAGCCATACCAGGGTGGCAATGGCAGTCCAGGCTCGCTCTACTGCACGCAGTTGGGCGGGACGGATCTGTTTGGGGGGATTAACGCGGCGGGCGGCGGCTGGCTCCTCCAGGACGACGAGACGAACGTGCTGGACACGTGCATTTTCCCAGATGAGTCCTCAATTGATTCTTACGGACTTTTCTACCATTCCGATAACATTATCCGCGGTATTGATCTTTCCACTGTGCTGAAGTATGCGAATCCGTATGCGAGCAAGCATTAGAACCTTGCTGGAGTTGCACGCCGACGCTGCCATCCCGGGAGCGCCGGCGTGCAACTTACGCTTGACTTGNNCAGTATTGATTTTGGGAGCAAGATCCTGCTAAATTGCCCTAAGCTCTGATGACCCGCAAACAAAGCCCGTGGATTCGGATTGCCACATTAGCAGCTCTTACCCTGCTGCTATTTGGCATGACCGCTGGCTCGCTGTGGCACACTCACAGTAACGCTTCGTCCGCCGACCACTGTCAGATTTGCCACCTTGCGCATTCTCCCGCTAAGCGGCCGGCGGCTGTCGCGCATGTCCAGCCGGTTCTACGCGTTATTGGCACCGCGCGGGTCGAAGAGCGTGCTGAAAAACTATCTCCTGTCTGCACCCACAANNAGCTTAGCGGCGTGTGTCAGGCCCCTGGCCATCCTGTTTGCTAACAACCACGCCTCGCGCCATAGCGGGCATTCTTGGTAACCCGTCATGGCCAGTTCCTCGGGAGGGGACGATGAGATTCCATAAATTGGGTGCGGTACTTGCGTTGTTTGTTGGAGGTTTGTGCGGTTTTTATGCGCCGCGAGCGGGCGCGCAGTCCGGCAATTCAGCTTCTATAAGTGGAACTGTCATTGATCCAACAGGCGCGGCCGTGGTCAATGCGACGGTGGAAATCCAGAATCCTGTCAGCGGCGTGGATCGCACTGTGCGAACGGACACGACAGGCGGCTTCAGTTTTGCCAATGTGCCGTTTAATCCTTATCACATGACGGTAATAGCCCCGGGGTTCGATTCAAATGTGCATGACGTCGAGGTGCGATCCACAGTTCCCGTTGAAATAAAAGTCAGCCTAAAAATCGCCGGAGCGGTGACCACGGTAACGGTGACCGCCGGTGAAGATTTGCTGGAGAATGACTCGACGGCACACACGGATATCGACCGACAATTATTCGACAAGCTCCCACTGGAAAGCTCATCGTCATCCCTGAGTTCTCTGGTCACTCTGTCCGCACCCGGAGTCGCAGCAGATTCGAACGGCCTGTTCCACGGATTGGGGGACCACGCGGAAAACTCGTTCTCGATTGACGGACAGCCGATTACCGACCAGCAGAGCAAAGTCTTTTCCAATCAGGTCCCGGTGGATTCGATTCAATCCCTTGAAGTGATCGAGGGTGCGCCCCCCGCGGAATATGGCGGCAAGACCAGCCTTGTAATCGTCGCCACCACTCGATCCGGTCAGGGCGTAACGACGCCGCACGGCAGCCTGACTGCTGATTACGGAACGTTTGGCAGCATCAACAGCGGTTTCGATCTGGCGTATGGAGGGCCAAAATGGGGAAATTTTGTTTCCGCCAATGGATTGAATACAGGCCGCTTTCTCGATCCACCGGAATTCACGGTAATGCATGACAAGGGCAATGAAGAAAATTTGTTCGACCGGGTGGACTACCAATTCACCAATGCCGATTCCATTCACATCAACCTGGGTTTCACGCGCTCCTGGTTTCAGACTCCAAATTCGTTCGACGCCGAGGACGCCACGCCGTGGTCCGGCGTGGTGGTGAACAATGGCGGCCTGGCGCCGCCTCCAAGCTCGGGCTGCGAGCTGGCGACGTGCGGCCAGCCGGTTGGCCCGCAGGATCAGCGCTCTAAAATCGTGACGTTTAATATCGCGCCCTCCTGGACACACCTGCTCAGCAGCAACGCGGTATTTACGCTGGGCGTTTTCGTGCGTCGCGACGGATACAATTACTATCCAAGCGATAATCCCTTCGCGGACCTGGGGCCGCCAAGCCTTCAGCGCGAAACCATCGGACAAAATCGTTCACTGACCAACGCGGGCGCGCGGTCGGATATTTCCTATGTGAAAGGCATAAACAACATAAAGGCGGGGGTCACCTATCAGCAGACTTTCCTAAATGAGGACGATAGCCTGGGGATTGTCGATCCGACTTTTAATGCACCGTGCATAGCCTTGTCGCCGATTACTGGGTCTTATGCTCCGGTTGAAGGCTTTACCAATCCATCGCAGTGCGCGCCGAATGGATTTCAGGAAAACGTGGCAACCAATCCCAACGCTCCCAATAACCCTCAGTATCCGTTGTTTAACCCGATTCTGCAGCCCTACGACTTGACCCGCGGCGGTGGCTTGTACGCGTTTAACGGGAGCACCAGCATCAAGGAGTTTGCCGCATACGTCCAGGACACGATCAGTTGGAGAAACTGGTCGTTCAATCTGGGCATCCGCGGCGATTTGTACAATGGCCTGACCAGCG
The DNA here is from genome assembly GCA_003133505.1 of Acidobacteriota bacterium. Classification (GTDB taxonomy): domain Bacteria; phylum Acidobacteriota; class Terriglobia; order Acidiferrales; family UBA7541; genus PALSA-278. The sequence goes on along the minus strand of PKXT01000210.1, from coordinate 2,021 downwards.
CAAGTCAGGGGGAGCCACGTCTGGGCATTGCCTACCACATCAACCGCAGCAATACGATTCTTCGCGTGTCTTACGCGCGCACACTCGAAAGCCCTTTCAATGAAAACCTGATCCTCTCCAGCACCGGATGCAGTTCGGATGTCTTGAATCCCCTTCTACTCTGCACATCGAGCTCGTTAACCCCAGTGGCTCCCGGCTATCGCAACGAATTCCATGCCGGCCTGCAACAAGCTTTCGGAAAACACTTTGTATTGGACGGAGAATACATCTGGAAATACACGCACAACGCCTACGATTTCAGCGTGCTTGGCAACACTCCCATCACTTTCCCGATTGAGTGGCATAACTCCAAAATCCCGGGGTTTACGGTCCGCGGGACCGTGCCAACCTATCACGGTTTTACGGCTTTCGTGGTCATGTCCAGCGTGGCCGCCCGGTTCTTTACTCCACAGGTCGCTGGAGCCGGAGCAAATCCCCTGGCTCCGCTGGGGGTTTTCCGCATAGACCATGACGAACAATTCAACCAGACGACCCATTTGCAATACCAGCCGCCGTGGAAGAAGTCGCCTTGGATCGGTTTCAACTGGCGCTACGATAGCGGCCTGGTGGCCGGAGCAACACCCTGCTACGGCGCATTGGAGTCCAATGATTGTCCGGGTTCCGTGCTCATTAACGGCGTGCCGAACGTGAGCATGATCGCCGCCAACGTCGGCGGAGTGCCGTTGTCGGCCGATCAGGAATTCGAGGCGGGGTTCACGTGCAATGGCGTAGCCGCAACCCCTACAAAGGCGTTGCCGTTCAACTGCCCGGCCTCGGAGTTCGGGTCCAGCCTCATCTCAGTGCCGGGAATCAACCAGGAGAATGACGACCATCATCCGCCGCGCATCGCGCCTCGAAGCCTCTTCGATTTGGCCATCGGTCAAGACGACCTGTTTCGCGGCGAACGATACAAATGGAGCGTCCGCCTCACGGTGGTCAATGTGACTAACAATTACGCGCTCTACAACTTCCTTTNNCGATCATGCGTGGCGTGCTATCACCACCCAACCCAACGCCCAGCAAGCCAGTCGGCGGAGAAGTCGTGGAGGTGATCGCTCCAAAACCAGTCTGGGTGGAGGGTTTTCCAGGAACGCCTGCCAACACGATACTCGGAAGTGCAAAATTCGGATGATTGAAGACGTTGAAAAACTGAACATCAAGCCGCAGCTTCAGCTGCTCGGTTAGTGGAAACCATTTCGACAGATAGAAGTCGCTCCAAGCAAAATCGGGACCACGAAGCGCGTTACGACCGAGGTTGCCAAATTGACAATTCTGTGGATTGTCCCCTCCAAGGCACGCCCCGGTACTCGGGTCCACGGTCGAGACAAAAGCATTCGGATTAAGCCACTGAACCGCGCCCGGTTGCGTCACACCGGGAATGGAGTTGTGTTCGTAGAGTGGAACGCCAGGAACAACGCTCGCGAATTCCGGCCCGCTGCCGTTCACGATGCCATNNCGGTTCCCGATACCTGCCAGCCATTTAACGCGTAACCAAGTGACTTGCTGCGGACCTTGATCGGCAACTGATACACGTATTGCCCAGTGAGATTGTGACGGATGTCATAGTCACAGGGGCCGTAATCACGCGCCAAATCTCCAGGAAGAGGAGAGAGGATCCCTCCCGCTGAAAACTGCAGAAATCCGCCGTTTGAGACCGTATCCATACAATGGCTCCAGGTATAGTTCACCTGACCCATGAGTCCCTTCCCCAGGCGCTTCATTGCGGTTACTTGTAGCCCATCGTAGTGACTATTCGCGCCAGTGGAAAGTTGTGTCACCGCTCCGAATCGAGGATCGGTGGGCTGCGCGTATGGAAACGGGGCAAAGCAGCCCTGGCACACCGTTTGATAACCGTTCACTTGCGTCAGATACGGCTGGTTCACCGCCCGGGTGCCAACGTATTGGGCGTGAATGCTTCCCGTGGTTCCCAACTCACGCTCCAAGCCAAGACTCCATTCCATGAAGTACGGCGCATGGAGTTC
>PKXT01000026.1 GCA_003133505.1 Acidobacteriota bacterium | reverse complement strand
CTCAACGTGATGTCCACGGCTGGCGCGTCCATCCTAGGCATCGGCTACCTGCTTCCCATGGCCTACTTTATCTGGTCCATGCGCTACGGTCCGATAGCGGGTCCAAATCCATGGCCGGCAACGGGTCTTGAATGGCAGACGTCGTCGCCCCCGCCGCCGGAAAATTTCGAAGTTACTCCGGTAGTTACGTGGGAGCCATACGATTTCTCAGGACGTCCTGACCTGATGGCCGAGCTTGCCGCGCAGGCCAGAGCCGAGCGGCCCGTTTCAGAGGGCCAGTAGCAATGCCATTGGCGACGGAGAACCAGTAGTGATGGAGGAAGGGCTTCTTGNNCGGAAATCATGTTTTTCGGCGGCCTCTTCCTGACCTATACGGTAAACCGCGCGGCCTACCCGGGCATTTTCGCGGAAGCCAGCCACCATCTCAACGTGGTGCTCGGCACGGTGAATACCGCGGTATTGATTTGTAGCAGCATGACCATGGCTATGGCCGTTTATTGCTCGCATAAAGGCCGGCAAAAAGCTCTCTCGATTTATCTGATACTCACCATGATCCTGGGACTCGGATTTCTGGGAATTAAGGCAGCGGAGTGGACAGAACATTTCCAGCACCATCTGGTTCCCGGTTTCAATTTCCAATTCTCTCCAGCCGCCGCCGCGGGCCCGGCGCAACTCTATTTCTCACTGTATTTTGCGATGACCGGCATGCACGCGCTGCACATGATCATCGGCCTTGGTATCCTCACTTTTCTGCTGATCGAATCTTTTCGCGCGCGCTATACACCCGAATACAACACGCCCGTTGAGCTGTCGGGAATTTACTGGCACTTCGTGGATATTATCTGGATTTACCTGTTTCCCCTGCTGTACCTGATTGATATCCACAAATGAGCGCGGGGAGAAACATGTCCGGGCACAACGAACGCCTACAAGAAGCGGCCGAAAAAATAGACGACCAAATGGCCATCCACGCGGATGAACACAGCCCTTCTCCCAAGGCCTACCTTGCCGTTTTCCTGACCCTATTGTGCCTCACGTTTCTCACTTACGAGGTCGCCCTGATTAATCTGGGCAAATGGAACGTGGTGGTGGCCTTGGCGATCGCGTTCGTCAAGAGCACCCTCGTCGCGCTGGTCTTCATGCATGTGTACCAAAGCTCGCGCCGCACGAAACTGGTCGTTGTCGCCGGCCTGGTGTGGCTTTTCTTTTTGATTTTCCTCACCATGAGCGACTATCTCACCCGCCATTGGCTGTACTGAGCGGCTGAAGCAACGCGCCATCGTCCCGCAACAGCCGGATGCGCGCGGGTTGAGGAAGCTGGAGAACCAGCAGAACATATTGAATAGCCGGTATGTCGGGCTGACTTTGCACGTTCCGCGCTTGAGTTCAAAAGGACGTGGCGATTTGTCGAAGCAGTCAAGTTAAGGATTCATCGCATCCCCATAGAATTCTCCTCGGAAGTCTCTGAATTGGCGATTCCAGTTCCCTCTTGCCTATTGAAGACCGCCTACGACGGCGCTGCATGGCGGAGGGCAAAATGACGCCGGTGACCTCAGAAAGAAAGCCCTCCGCTCGGAGAACTTAGAACGTGAAGCGCGCTGAAAATTGCAATACTCGTGGAAGGCCGTTTGGGCTAATTTCCTGCAGAGCTCCGAAATTGCCCGTGCCCGTGTTGGGCACCAGATAGCAGGTTTGGTTCAATGTCATGCCGTCACCGCAGTTCGTCCCAATTGGGTTGTACTGCAGCTGGTTGATCCCGTCGCCGTTCTGCACGTAGAAGTTGGCATGGTTGAACAAATTGAACGCTTGCGCTTCAAATTGCAGTGCCATGCTTTCCTTGATCGGAAAACTGCGGGCCAGGCCAACATCGATCCTCTCAAGCCACGGGCCGTGGAAGGAATTCAGGCCGATCCCCGGCGTGGGGCCGGCGCCATTGATGCCGTCCGCGGTGTTCGCGGTGTCTTCGTTAAAGGCGGTGTCGTTTAGGTTTCCGTTGGCGCCGTCGCAATTGCTGAACGACAACGTCGAACTCGTGCACGCGGGACTCAACAATCCTGCGTACGGCCGGCCGGAAGAGAACTCCATAACACTGCTCAGCCTCCAGCCCGAGAGGATCGTACGCCCCGTGCTCGAACTGGTGAGTCTTTCCAGCCTGGGCTGATAGACACTCGCAAAGCTGATTCTATGGCGTTGATCGAGCAGCGAGGGAGCATGGGTATTGCTGAAGTCGAACTGATTGTTGAAATCCATTCCGTTCAGCATGATGCTCTTGGCGAACGTATAAGATAATTGCAGGGAAAGGCCATGTGACATGCGGTGCTGCAACTGCGCGTACAAAGAGTTGTAATAGCTTTGCCCGGAGCTGATCAACTCGTTAATCTGGCCCAGGTTGGGATTAATGCGCCCTTCCGTCAGCAGGCCACTGTCCATGTTTGGCAGGGTAATCGTCTGCCCATTGCAGGGCGCCGTGGTTGTGCCGGGAGGACAGACTATATACGTGGTCGTGCCTTGCAGCGGCTCCAGGTTCAGGTCATAGGCGCTGCCGTTAAGCAGATGCACCGCGTGATTCCACATGGTGCCGACACTTACCGTTGTGCTCTCGGAAATCTCGCGCTCAATCTGCAAACTTGCNNTTCCACATGGTGCCGACACTTATGGTTGTGTTCGGGAAAATTTCTCGTTCAATCTGCAAACTCCCCTGTAACACGTAGGGCGCCCTGAACTGCGGAGAAACCAGGGAAATATCTGGAGAAGCCTGGAACAGAGGGGAATTGCCGACGACGATACCGGGGAACGTTGGTCCAAAGATATTCCCAGACATGGCCGAGGGCAGCTGTTGGTCCGGCGGAAGCGCCGGATTGTAACTGGCGCTGATCGAAGACTGCTGGGACGCCAGCCCGTTCGAGACCACAGCGTTCCGGTAGTTCAGCCCGTTCATGTTGGTGTAGAACTNNGCACCACAGTCTTTGACGTTGGTTGCCAGGCGAATCCGAAGCGAGGCGCCAGTCGTAGAAACTGGTTCGGATACTGCCCGGTGAGCGGAAAGGCCGGATTTGCCGCCGGCTGTGGGTAAACCTGGAAGTCTTCGCGCAAGCCCATTTGCAGTGTCAACTGCGGCAGAACCCGATACGAATCCTGCACGTAGAATCCGTAGTAGGGCACGGCAAAAGAAAAAGTCGGGTTTCCTGAAGCCTGAGTGAAGGTGTTGTATTCACCCAGCGCATAACCCTCCAAACTCGTAAAAACATAGCTGCCCAAGAACGACCCGAATTCCACGTCTGCATTGGGGTCCGCCCCGCCAAAATTGTGGTCCGCATCGTAGGCATAGTTCATGTCGAAACCGAATTGTAACGTGTGCTTGCCTATCACGTAGTCGGCTCGATCGCCCAGAGACCACTGTCTTTCAAAAACTCTTCCCAGGGAGAAAGGGGCGTTCCCTAAAGTGAAAAAGGCCGGGCTTTCCAGTAGCAAGGTGGGCAGGTTTGAAGCCAAGCCGGTCGGTGTCGAAATCTGATTATCGTCCGAGGCGCCAAAATGGAATTCGTTCAGCAGTTTGGAGGAGAACGTGTGCGTCCATCCCACGCTGGCTAGAAAGTCATGCACATCGGCATTAGCCAGGGTTTGCGTGCCATAAACCGCCACCGGACTGATGGTAATGACGCCTCCTGGTGAGCTGAACCGGTTTACATTGAAGCTGAGGAACAGGCTGTCGCGGG
>PKXT01000267.1 GCA_003133505.1 Acidobacteriota bacterium | reverse complement strand
TGAAACGGGACACCGATTTGGCTTCCCATTCGCGGCAGATCGGGTCCGCAACGGAATTCGCGGGAAGCGGCGCAGTGTTGGAAGAGCAGACGATATCCCCGGAAGATCGGCCGGGCGAGGACAGCAATATAGCGCCGTTCTCCAAGGAAGTACCAGGCGGCCCACAACCAGGCTCAACAAGGAGGGCAATCGCGGGCATTGGCGAGGGCCGTTGGTCCAAAATGGCCGTTACCGCTGCGGCGACCATCGCGCTGGGGGCCGGAGCATATTTCTACTTCCACCGTGGGACCGTCCTAGCCTCGAGCGACACCATTGTGCTTGCCGATTTCACCAACACGACAGGCGACCCGGTGTTCGACAGCACGCTCCGCCAAGGTCTGATTGTGCAGCTCGAACAGTCGCCCTTTCTAAATATTCTGCCGGACCGCAAAGTCAGCGAAACCCTGAAACTCATGGACCGGGTTGCGGACGACCGTCTGGATGAAAAGACCGCGCTCGAATTGTGCCAGCGAGCGCAGAGCACCGCGGTGATTGAGGGCTCCATTGCCAACCTGGGAAACCAATATGTTCTGGGCCTGAAAGCGGTGAATTGCCGCACGGGCGATTCACTGGCCCAAGAGCAGGTAACCGCGGACGGCAAGGAACGAGTATTGAAATCGCTAGGTGAAGCGGCCACCAAACTGCGGGCGAAGCTGGGGGAATCGCTAAGTACGCTGAAGAGCCTTGATACGCCTGTCGAACAGGCGACTACGCTGTCGCTCGAAGCGCTTCAGTCCTATAGCTTAGGACGAAAGACCCAGGTGGAAAAAGGTGATGATGCCGCCGCCGTGCCGTTCTTCGAGCGAGCCATTCACCTCGATCCGAATTTCGCCATGGCATATGCCTCGCTCGGCACGATCTATTGGAATCTGGGGGAAGCCAGCCTGGGTGCGGAGAATACGAGGAGGGCCTACGAGCTGCGCGAGCGGGTGAGTGAGCGGGAGAAGTTCTACATCGAGTCTCACTACTATAAATACGTCACCGGAGACCTGGAAAAGGCACGCCAAGTCTATGAGTTATGGTCCCAGACCTATCCGCGAGATTGGGTTCCGGTAAGCAGTTTGGCGATTATCTACGAAAATCTGGGGCAATATGAAAAAGCGCTTGCCAAAGCGCGCGAGGCAGTCAGCCTCGTCCCGGAAAGCGGGCTGAATTACGGCAACCTCGCCGGCTCGTATCTATTTCTGAATCGTCTGGAAGAGGCCCGGACCGTGGCCGAAAATGCCCAGGCTAAAAATCTGCTGGATTCTCCTTTTCTGCATACCATTCTGTACGTGATTGCGTTCCTGCGGAACGACGCTACGGAAATGGGGCGTCAGGTGGCTTGGGTGGCCGACAAGCCAGGAGTGGAAAACGTGTTCCTGGACTTGGAGGCCGCGACAGCCGCCTATGCTGGACGACTGGGAAAGGCGCGGGAACTTTCCGGGCAGGCGGTTGCCTCAGCCCGGAGGGCGGAGGAGGAGGAGACGGCAGCGACCTACGAAGCCAATTCAGCTCTGCGCGAAGCTCTTTTCGGCAACGCAGCCCAAGCCAAGGAACGTGCGGCGGCGGCGCTGGCCCTCTCGACGGGCCGGGATGTGCAGTACGGAGCGGCGCTGGCGTTAGCTGTGGCAAGGGACACGGCCCAGGCACAAGCATTGGCGGATGATTTAGACAAGCGATTTCCAGAAGATACGATTGTGCAGTTTAACTATTTGCCCACGCTTCGCGCGCAGCTCGCGCTTGACCACAATAATTCCTTGAAGGCCATCCAAACGGCGCAGGCGGCCGCTCCCTATGAGTTGGGAAATGCAGGCTATGCTGCGCTCTATCCCGTTTATGTGCGCGGGGAAACCTACCGGGCAGCCCATCAAGGCAATGAAGCGGCATCGGAGTTTCAAAAAATTCTCGACCAGCGGGGCATTGCGCAGAACGCACCTATCGGCGCGCTCGCTCATCTCGGACTCGCGCGGGCCCGCGCACTGCAAGGGGAAACCGCTAAATCCCGCTCCACGTATAACGACTTTTTCGCTCTCTGGAAAGACGCGGACCCCGGTATCCCCATCCACTTGGAAGCCAAAGCCGAATACGCGAAGCTGCGGTAGCTGCGTGCCATACTCACCGTTTCTCATCGGTGTGCCCGGCTCGCATGCCGCTCCACGCAAGAACGCATCAAATCCACAACGTTAGAAGAGCGGGCATTTATCACAGGTGTACTCCCCCTGCTGGGGCCGTTACAAGTGACTGAATCGCCCGACCGCAGGCGAATCTTACTGACGCCCGGAGGTTGTTTCAGGATGAATTTCCCGCCTGTGATTGCTTGCGGCTGAAATTTCATGGCGAATTGGCGGACAATGGGGTTTGCCGTGGCACCATCCGACGACGATATAAAGGGCGGGAAATATCGGGACCGCCAATTCGATGCTACTGTTATGGGCACGCAAAGATGAGGAAGCGATTCAGGCTGAAAGCGTTGTTTAACGATGCCGCGGATGACCTTCGCAGCAGGGTAATTACCATCTATGGAATTCTGTTGGCCTTCAATTTGGGGCATGTCTTTGGGCGGGAATCGCGTTTCATCGCTACCCTGTGCTCCTAGGAACGGCGATCCTAGCATATAGCTTTGGGCTGCGGCACGCCGTCGATGCAGATCACATAGCGGCGATTGACAACGTGACGCGGAAGTTGATGCAGGAGGGGAAGCGCCCGATTGCGGTTGGTTTTATGTTTTCGCTTGGGCACTCCAGCGTCGTTGTGATCGGAGCGGCGGCCATTGCGGGCACGGCGCTGGCCCTCCAACATCGTCTTGACGGGGTCAGGAACATCGGAGGTATAATTGGCACCCTGGTTTCCGCATTTTTCTTGTTTGCCATTGTCAACGTCATCGTTCTGCGGTCAATTTATCGGACGTTTGTCAGGGTCCGTCGTGGCGAGCCATACGTTGCGGAAGATTTCGACCTTCTGCTGGGCAATCGAGGGCTTCTTGCCAGGAGGAGGTCTGGATTGATAATACGGACAAAATCAATCCCGAAAACTCTTTCGACAAATTGTCGAACCTCAGCCTGCCAAAAGGAACGATAACGATTCACCCGCAGGGGGAGAAGTATTCCCCGACGAACGCTTTCAGCTACGGAGAGGCCTTTCACACCGAGGACCCTCGTATTGGGACCGGCACAACGGCGGGAACGCTCTTAGCTGTTTCCGCCGCTTATCAGCTTGTGCTGACAAAAGAAGTCGAAAAGACACAATTCGATCTCACCTTGAAGCACGTCTCGAATTCGCAGGAACTGGCCAAGATTGATCCGGACACAGGGCTTCAGGAAAATGTCGGTCCATCCGTCAATCAGGTGTTGACAGCGTCGGTGCAACGCACATTTTCACAAGGAACGATTTACATCTCATTCGCACGGGCAGACGCTCGTCTGACCGATTCGGGCGAGCCGGTTCCTGAAGCGCCGCGACTCATCTGGGATGCTGTTGGCACGCTGAATCGCTTGCCACTTCATCTTCAGGCGAAGGGCGAATTCGAGTACGTGGGCGCAAAGCCGCTAGGGGGGGGTGGATTCGTCGGGGAAGCTACCCCGGAGGTTCGTGGTGCGCTATTACGATCCTTCCACGGAGATCGGATAACCTTGTCCACCGAGTTTTTGATTGCCAGCGGATATACAGGACAGACAATTGAGGTTCTCCCGCTGCCAGCCAATTTCCCTGAGCTGCCGCCCGCCCGAATACCGACGGAGCGTATTGTGGGTGTTCCATTGAAGTCATACGTCCGGTGAGCGCCACCCACCGGTTTCACAAGGCGGAATGAGCGTGCGGTTGAACGACGCTTCGTCCAAATTGATAGCCACGCGTAGAATGCGCTAAAATCAGGGAATCTTCAGCGAGGCATTCACGCCATTAGGCCCGTAGCTCAGTTGGTTAGAGCGCTACCTTGACACGGTAGAGGTCTGGGGTTCGAGTCCCCAC
>PKXT01000273.1 GCA_003133505.1 Acidobacteriota bacterium | reverse complement strand
TATCCGGGACAGTACACTAGCCGGATCTGACAGATCGCGACTGTGGTCGCTGAGGATAAACATGAAAGGTTGTTTGAGACCCTCCTGAACGACGCTGCCGAAGGGCTCGCCATCCATATCGATCCCCGCCTTGCACCGAAGATCGTCATGACAGAATTGCAACGCCTGTGAGCCGCCGAACGAATGCCTAAACATGCCCAGCCGCTGCATATCCAGCCGACCTGTAAACCTGCCGGATGGATCAGTGGCGTTCAGGTGCTGCAATTGGCTCACCACAAACTTCGTGTCGCCGGTCCACATGGGCAGAAGTCTGTTGATCAGGCGACCCTGCTGGTCGCCGGGCAGATTTTCGGGATCGTTCTCTGAGGGTCTTGCGATTACGCGGTTGCCCGGAAGGACGACGACGAAGGTTCTGTAAGGCGCGTCGAAGCCCACGACGATGTAGCCGTGACTTGCCAGATCCTCAGCGAGAGTCGTGAAGTCTGTGGTCAAGGCCCCTCCACCAGCCCGCATGATCACGACCGGATAGGAGCGCTGCTCAGACGAAATGTCCGGATCAGATGTGCTATGGGCCCGGACCAGCGACAAATCTCGCCTAAGAAATTGATTCATTAGAACGCCGGAGTGCTGCGCGAGGGCCAAGCGCCACGCCGCGGGCAGATACTCTACCGGTGCGGCGGATGTCGCCGCCGCCGGGTACCAGATCCAAACCACCACCTCGCGCTTCGCTCCTGGAGATGGCGCCAATTCGTCCGTCTCGGCGCTATTCACCCATGTGTATGTCGTCCTCCCAACGGCAAAGTGGCCTGTGAGCTCCGGCAACGTGATTTTTGTTTTGTGATCCCGCCAAAGTAAAGCGAGGAGCACCGCCAGTCCAACGACAGCGAATATGGCCAGCACCGCGAGACTCTTGGCTAGCCATTTAATTAGCCGCTTTATGAACATGAATGCTTGTCCTCCCGCGTTGAACATGTGGGTTTGCGCGTTATCATATGCAAAGTACTTTGAATTGTAAAGAAAAACACTTCGCCCACCACCCTTAACCGGAAAAGCGCTCAGGGCTCCCAATCCTCGTGCAGGCTCACGCCCACCTACTCCTCCTGGCTGAACCAGGTCGAAGTCTGGCTGGGTAATGATTACCCGCGACTGCATCCGCCGGGAAGTGTTCCGCTCCGTGCCGGACCTGAGCCAGAAAATCATGGCCTACATTCGCAGCTACAACCGCCATGTCCAGCCCTTCCGCTGGACTTATCGCAACCCCAAAAAGAGAATCCATGTGTCACCTATTTCAGTTACGGGACACTAGCGCACAGAATCTACAACGCGATCTTTTCCATTTCCGCCGTTGCCTCGCCGCCGGGTACTCCAAAGCGACTCGATATTTTCGCGTTGGCAGACGACGGATACCTGTGGCAACTTACTTGGGACGGCAACTGGCAAGGCTGGCAGTCTCTCAGCGGACCATCGCCAAGCGTAGGTATTGCTTCAGCGCCGTGCGCAGTCTCTATAGGCCAGAACCAGCTCGCCGTTTCCGTGTGGGGAACTGACGGTGCGTTGTGGTATATGGCTTTCATTCCAGCTGCACAGACGAGCCTCACGCCCCCTACTAACCCCGGCCCCTCCAGTTGGGGGGCATGGGGGCAGGTCCGCGGCGTTAATTCCGTTGCTGGCACGCCGGCTGCGGTCACCGGCGGGCCTAACTTAATTGACGTCTTCGTCCTTGGGGGCCAAGGCAACCTTATCCACGCGTACATGGTCTGGCAGCAAAAGGTAGTCCAATTTGCAGACGAGACCGAATATTACGTCCCCGACTGGGGCAATGCGCAGCTCGGACCGCCGCCTGGCGTCACTTTGACATCGCCAGTGTGCCCGGTGAGCCCCAATTCCTACAACCTCGACGTCTTCGGCGTGGACACGCAGGGAATGGTTCACCATATCCATTGGTCCCCAAATGCCTGGTCGGCATGGGAAGCCCTGCCTGGACCAGGGACTCCGATCCAACCCTTAACTTTAACTTTCTATTGGTTGCGCGAGCTGCAGACCACCGCATTCTTCGCTACGCTCCTCGCGCTACCGCGGCGGGACGCTGAGGTGCTGGCCCTCTGGCCTGCATTATTAGGGTTGAAGACGCTCCGGTGAGATGTACAATGCAGTGGCCCAGGATGCCAAATGGAAATCCTGACTAAGGGGGCATGATGAGGAAAACGCTGTTGACCGCGATGTGTGTTGTCACCCTACTTACTGTGGGGGCTGCATACGCGCAAAATCCAAACTACAATGTCGGACCGGTTTGGCGGGTGAGTTATTACTCAATCAAAACGGGACAGGGCGATGCTTTCTGGAAGGACTTCAGGGAGAATATCAAGCCGGTTTATGAAGATCTCAAGACGGCGGGGTTGATCACAGATTACAAGGTGTTCCTAAATACGGGAGCGGATCATCCGAATGACTGGGATGTGGCGGTCGCGGTCTTATATCCCAATTTTGCGTCATTCGATCAACTGGATGCCAAGGGCGCGACGATCGTCGCAAAGCATTACGGGTCGCGTGATGCAATGCTGGAAGCAGGCAAGAAAAGAGCGGACTATCGCGATTTGGTGGCAAGCCACCTGGCGCGTGAGGTCATGCCGAAGTAGCTGTCCCTCCGCAAACTGGCTTTAGAATGGACGTGCGCGTGCCATGCGAGGGCGCGTGCACGTAGAGGTGTGGTGCGGCGGGACGCTGAGGTGCTGGCCCTCGCACAGATTCAATGTAGCGCCGCAGGGCGCATCGTCACGCTGCCAGCGCTTACGCGCTCGGCCATTGTTTCTCCATGCGTCCTCGCGCGCGCAATCGGCTGGCGCGTTCCGTGCAAAGCGGCGCGTCTTTGTTCTGCCCGGTGCTTGCGCATCCTTCGCTCACTCGCGCCCATCCTTCCCCTCTCGGGGTGCTCGTTCGCTCAGGCCCCGCGCGTGCCGGGGTAAGCCCGCGCTCCAAACCGCGTAGCGCGCGAGATCTAAATCGGCTCGCCCTCATCGTCGCCGCTCTCGCGCTCGGCGCTCGCGCTTCGGCGACTCCGTGCTGGTCCACTGGCGCGCCTCGGGGCTACCGTCCCCCGCACCACCTTGGCGCGCGTTCCGCGCGGCGGGCACGCTCCGGCCGATGAGCGAAAATGTACACTGACCGCGCTGCTTTTTGGGGTGCGGGATGCTCAAGGATGGGGTAATCTTAGGCGGTGCACGCCCTGGAGCCACCATGTCATTCGGACTGTACTTGCTCGGATATGCGATTTTTTGCATTGGACTGTTAATTGGCGCACATCTTCTACACGTACCCCCCAAGTGGATTGGTGTTGCCGCCCTCGTGCTAATCGGGATCGGGATTTTCAGCGCGGTGACGAAAACCAGAACCAAAGATGTGAGCAGCTAGCAGGGTATTGTGCGGGAAATACCCAGAAATTCGCGCTTTGGATAAGTTTGTCCAGCGAATGGAGTGCGTTGTCTAGCTAGCGCTGACCGCCTTTAGCTCTGGATAGTGCTCGACGAGAAGCTCTGGCACTTGAATGTTCGCACCCGTGAGCAGGTGGACCTGTTGCAGCGCGTTCACTACGCCCTTGCCCTGATAATGGTTGTTCGTGATGACGAACGTCACGGGGCTTTCCGCCGCCACTGCGCGAATACGCTCCGCCCACGGCTCTAGCTCTGCTCCCGGATAGAGGTAGTTGTACCGCTCAAATGAGGGCACTTTGGGATCATCGCTGAACCAGGTGTCATAGCGCCGCCCGTGCAGGCGAACGTATCCCACCGCCGCCGTGCTTTTCTCCGAAGGCTTGAGCGACCGTCCGATCAGCGGCTGATCCAGGTTGCAGAATCCCACGCCACGCTCGCGGAGCATCGTGTAGAAGTCGGGTTCGTTCCAAGTCGCGTGACGCACCTCAACCACCAGCGGATAATCCGCGAAACGCATCAGCAGCTTTTCCAGATACGCTATGTTTTCCGGCGTGCGATGGAACGAAAACGGGAATTGTAGCAGCACCGCGCCCAGCTTTCCCCCATCGCGTAGCACGTCAAAACCCGCGCGAACCTCGCTTTCATCCTTAGCTGTCGCGCCTGCCGTCGAACCTGTCTCGTGGGTGAACCGCTGCGACATCTTTGCCGTGAACAGAAACCGCTCGTTATGGGCGACCTGGTCCAGCCAATTCCGGCAGGTCACCGCCTTCGGTGGACCGTAAAACGAAGTGTTGATCTCGATGGTGTCAAAATAGCCAGCCAGATACTCCGGCGCGCTGAAGCCCTTTGGCTTCCTGCCCGGATAGACAATTCCCGCCCAATCCTTGTATGCCCACCCCGCTGGCCCAATCCGTACCGTCACCGCTAATCTCCGCTGTGATTATCCCACCCAATTTGACGCTCTCAAACGGCTCAAAGGCTTCACGCAGCAGGGACGCATATTTCTTGCGGTCGTATCCGTGCCAGCCTTCCCACAGGCTGTAAGCCCGCACCCGTTCGTTGGGAACTTTGGCTTTGGCATCGGTAATGACGTATTCGACCGTTTCACCGGGACGCAGTTTCACGCCACACCCGAAAAGCTGCTGCGCGACAATCGCGGTGATGCCGGCTTTCTGGTAATCGCGGGGAGCGCGTGTGATCCGTTTGCTGATAACCAGGTCTTCGATGGGAACGTTGCCGCCTTCGAGCTGGGTCAGATAGTGTTGCAGCACGCGGCGGCCATCGTCGAGCTTATGCCGATAGCTGGCAAGATCGTGAGCTTCCGCCAGAATCGCCAGCACTTCCCCCTGCATTCGGGAAACCAGCGGCGCGGTATCATGGCGTCGGGATTCGATGCCGCGCACTTTCAGTTCGCCGCTTTCGCTTACGGCAAAGAAGCGGTTGGGCACCGGCACATCCGCAAACTGCCGCGACGGCAGGAACACCACATACCGATAGATAGCCTCAATCGCAATCGGGAGTTTCGTCTGCCGTTCAATTTCCTCCGCCAGTCCTTCATAATCACCGCGCTCCGCGTCCTCTCGAGTAACGTAAAGCGAGTCCACCAGCGCGTGCAGCAGCGTGAAGCCCCGTGCTTCGGCGATTTCCTTGGCTACCAGCAGAGTCTCCCGCGCCACGGTATTGATGGCTTCGTGCGCTTCGATTTTGCCGAAGCGAGCGTTTTTGTAGCCCGTGTAGCCGAAGCAGCAGACCAGCAGCCACTTGAGCGAATCCCGCTGCAATCCGTACCGCTCCCCCAGATCCGCCGGGGCGGTTCGCCGGAGTTGCTTTAGCTGCGTCCGCTTGGCAATCAGCTTTTCCACCACCCGGCTGGTGATGCCTCTGCGCCGCTTGCAGACGCGATACCCCAGTTCCGGCACGCGGTCGGCATCCGGGCAGCAGGGGCAGTTCACCGTCTCCGGCGAAATATTGAACCGCGCCATAATGCTGGGATATTGGCTGACGAAATCCAGTTCTGCCACATTTGGGGAAAATCCCATCGTCGGCGTGAACACCAAACCTCCACGATCTGCCAGCAGCAGTTCATCAGGCGATTTCGGGTCTTCCGGCTCGGCCTTCTGTTCGGGAATCAGCACGCCGTCGCGCCAGGCCAGTTCCATCTGGATGTAGGAGATGCCCGTGCCCGTGGTTGTCCGTGCGGCGTACTGCACCGGCAGTTTCGTCACCCGCGCCAGTTCCCATAAGCCCCACAGATTGCATTTATCGGCGATGAACGAATTGCTCACGTCCACGTGAAGCCGCCCGCGCAAGGTGGTGGTGGCATCCTTGAAGAGAATCCGCCCATAGCTCGTATAACTTCGCGCTCGGCGTTTCTGTATCGTCGCTTCCGGGTCGCGATTGAGCGGCAAAGTCACGCGCAGCCGTGCAGCCTGCTTTTGAAGCAACGGGAGAATCGTTCCGTCTCCCCACTCGGTCACAATCAGGTCTGGGTCGTACCGCTTCAGCAGGCGATAGATGCCCGACGCTGCCGGTTCGCAGGAATCGTCCATTTCAAAACACGATCCGTCCACTTCGATTTCGAGGGCCGCCTGCCGCCCATGCGAAGGCCCTTCACCATGTGCAGGGTTGCCGTGCGAAAGCCCGCTGATGCGCATCTTCATGACCGCAAATGGCGGCATTTCGTAATCCAGGCTCCACGCGTCATCGCGGCATTCCAGCGCGGAGATGTTTCCAGCGGCATCGGCTTCCACGTCCACCCGCGCTAGAGGAAACACGGAATGCTGCCAGCAGTAGACCGATTCCAGCATCATGTCGCTGTTGAAAAGCAGCAGGCGCGAATCGAAGCCATGCACCCAGCGCACCCACCGGGAGAATTGCGTTGGATGAGCCACCGTAATTTCCAGCACCGGGACGGCGCGGTTTTCCCACAGGTCGATGCGCTCGGTGAACTGGCAGACCTGATCCGCCTGTGTGCGCAATAGCTGAAAAAAGCGCTGGCGCGGAGTGCGAATGGAATCAGCACCCGAAAACACCGCGACAGCGCAGGGCAGCGCCCGCAGCCCTTCCAAAGCGCGCTCAAGGGACGTACTGGCTTCGCGCTCGCGCACGTCTTCATCAAAATATAGGTCTGGCAGGGCCGTAACTATCAGATTGTCGGCGGGAAAAGCGAGGAGAAACTTCGGTACGCGCAACAGCAGTTCGGTGAGCTGAAAACAGGTGAACGCTCTAGCGACGCGGATGCGTCGGTAAAATTCGGCAGGCGCAACCCCGCGATGCCGGGCAAACCGCGCAATCAGCAGGGGATCGAACCGATTCCCGCCATCCAGACACAGGACGCGCTTGCCCTGCTCAATCAGGCGCGGCAGAAAATAGT
>PKXT01000350.1 GCA_003133505.1 Acidobacteriota bacterium | reverse complement strand
TTCGGCCATCAATGAAGAAGGCGAAGAAATTTATCCTCGAAAGTGGAACGCCGAATTTATTGATATGCCCGTTGTCACGTCACAGCATCAGCCAGCCGTTACGGGTGACACCGTTTCTCAGTTAATGGCCCAAGCGGAAGGCCAGTATCAGGTTCTGTTCGCGTTGGTGGCAGGCACAGGAATGAGGGCGGGTGAAGCACTTGCTCTGGAATGCAAGCACGTCTCCGAGGATGGCCGGACGCTCACCATTCAACAGAGCGTTTGGCAGAATCAGATTCTGTCACTGAAAACCGCTAATGGCATTCGGGAGATTGACTTGCATCCTGATCTCAGCACGATGCTGAAAGCCTTCATCGGGAATCGCACGACCGGCCTGATCTTCCACACCAACACTGGCAGGCCTCTTTGTCAGACGAACGTTCGGAACCGATACCTGTATCCGTTGTTGGAGGAAGCGGGGTCTCACCGCATGGGCTTTCACAGCTTCCGCAGATTCAGGACAACACATCTTCGGAAGCAGCGCGCCCCAGAGGATTTAATTCGCTTCTGGTTAGGCCACGCCAATCAGTCAATCACTGACGGTTATTCCAAGCTCAGCGATGATCTGGAATTCCGAAAGAAAGTGGCTGAATCAGTGGGCCTGGGCTTTGAAATCGCATCTGAAAACAGCGTTGTTGTACCCTATTCAGCAAGTTGTACCCTAGTTCCTGAATTGGTTGGTGCCGTCTAAGTTATTGTGGGAGCAGGAGAAAGGTGGTTGCGGGGGTCGGATTTGAACCGACGNNACCAGACTGCTCCACCCCGCGTAACGATAATAGGCGAAACTGAGGGCACCGTCAAACGTCGGTGTAACGTGGCGATTATTGGTCCTGCGGTGTGCCCATAAGATTGCGACGGCTTGGTTTGCCAAGGCGGCTACCAGGAACTGTACGCGGTACCCTCACTGGATGTGGCTTCCGAAGACGAATGAACATCGGTGATTCCAGTTGTGGTTTGCTGCGGATCAAGCAGAAAATCCGACGTCTCGACATTCCAATCCTGGCGGCGCGTAGTGGGATCGGTGGGAACTTGCCGCAGATAGCCGGCGGTAACGATATCGTCTAGGGAACTAGGGGCAGCTTCCTTGTCAAGGGTGAATTGCTGGATAGCCTGACGCATGACGAAAAGATCCTGCTTCAGAGCCGCTTCCTTAGCCCGGGTGACGGATTGCTCGTAGCGTCCAGCGCCCAAGGTGGCCAGAATTAAGATGATGGTAATGANNAAACTCCAGCAGGGTGAAGCCTGACCACGCCTGGCGGCCATTCGCAACGCCACCGCTTGGACGCGCCCGCAAACGCGATAGCAATGACCGAGGGGAATGTTCGCGAGCGGGGGTCGGCAGAATAGCGCCATTGGCTCCGGATAGCCCGGCAGTGATACGCGAATTCTGGAAATATCGAATCATCGTGAATTTGACAGCCGCAGTGGCCGTTTTGCCAAGGACGGCGTTACCAATCGGAATATTTTGTGTTGTCCAAACCTGTCGCCGTGGATTTTGAATAAATATCGAAAACGTTTTGCCCGCCCCATGAGGTCGAATCCAGATCGTCCTGCACGGAACGTAATCCCCAGTCAGTATTGTTGGTCATGGGGTCAACGGGCACCTTCCGCAGAAAACGCACTTTCTTGTCGGCGGAGCCGGATAATTGCACTCCCTTGACCAGGGTGTCCAAGTCGGGCGGATAGCCATTGGTGTCAACCTCCACTTTAATCAAGTTTTGGTCGGCCGCATCCTTATAACGATCAATGGCATTGCGAATTTCCCTTAGATTCTGGTGAAGCAGTTGTTCCTTCTGCCGCTTCACAATTACCCGGGTCATAGGGACGGCGGCGCCGGTAAGAATTAGCAGGATGCCGCAGGCGATAATCAACTCCAGCAGGGTCATTCCCGCGTCGGGCTTATGATTTCTCATCCGCCAACGAGGAGCGCGCCTATCCGGGATACGGAAAGGCGGGGCTAACGCTCCGTGCTGTTCGGGTACCGTCACTTGACCTGAATTGTAGCGGTTCCAGCGCTGATGGGCAGATTGTGCTGCTGGGAGTCGCGGGCATTCACTTGAGCGACTTGCAAAGTCGCGCTGCCCGGACCCACGGCGCGCACGACCAGGCCGAGCAATGTGCCGCTGCCGTTAATTCCCTGAGTACCCGGCTGCCGGGAAGCGGAAATGATGGCTTGGCCGGCCTTCTGATCCACGTGCTGGACAATGGCAATTTCCTGCGTGCCGCCGGAGAGAAAACCTCCGCTGCGCACATCGTCAATCTGAATGACCTTCGGGTCATATTGCAGCAACAGGGGAATGGAGAAGAGGTCATGAACGTTCTGCACCTCCAAGCCGATGGTAGCGGTGTCACCGGGTCGCATATTCGTCGTCGCAGGCTCGAATTTCAATATGGTTGAGGGCGCTTGTATGGCGGCCGTCTGGCCAGCGGCCGGGGCAGTGGTGGGGCTGGCTGGATTACCGGAGGACAGCGGCGCTGGTGTTGCATTGTCAAATTGTTCGCGGTAGACGCGCACGTTGGTGTCTGATCCCGTCGCGATGGTTTGCAGGTTGGCCGCGGTGATGGAGGGCATTCGAATAATGTGAGGAGTGATGACGATGATAACGTCGTCGTCCGCGACCTCCTTGGAGGTCTGCGAGAAGAAATACTTAAAGAACGGCACGCTGGCCACCCCGGGCCAGCCGTTGATGCTGTTGGTAACAGTATGCTGAATCAGGCCGCCCAGAATGCTCACTTCGCCTTCGCGGAGACGGACTTCGTGCTCGACCGTGCGCTGGCTGATGATGGGCTGTTCAATGCCGCCCAGGTTGCTTTGGCCCGTGACGGCGGAAACTTCAATCTTCAATTTCATGCTGATGTCGTTATCAGGGTGTACGCGCGGAGTGACGTCTATATTCACACCGACGTCCTGATACTGAAACTGGGTGTTAACCAGGGGACTGACTGTCGAAGTCGAAACGCCCACGCCGGCCTGGAAGCTGCCTGTAGCGATGGGTACTTTTTCTCCGATGCGCAGCTTGGCTTGCTGACCATCGGAGACGCGGACTTCGGGATCCTGAATGATGCGCGTGCCTGTATCTGTGAGCAGTGCTTCCAGCGATGCGCCGGGCAGGGTCACGCTGAAATCCGCTGAAGATAAATGGGCCAGATTGTTCAAAGTAATTTGAGGCACCGTGGAAGTGGGGGTTGTTGTTGTCACCGTGGTACCTGTGGAGGTGCTATTGGGTTGAACGGAAGTGCGCGGAGTGAAGGCCAGTGCCACGCTTTGCCCCGGCAAAATGCCAAGCTGATTCAGGTTATCCAGACTGGCTTCGAGAACCTCAACCTGCAATAAAATTTCGGGACGCGCCTTGTCAATATTATCGAGGATGCGGCCAGCCAGCAGCACCTTATCCTCGGTGTCGCGAACAACGATAGCATTCTGGGAATTCACCTGCTGGACGCGCTTGAGGTCCAATAACTGGCGCAGACCGGTGACAATTTCGGTGATGTCCTGGGGCGTAAGGGTATTAGCCAGGTAGAATGTTTTCACGACTTCGTCTTCGAGATCGCGACGTTTTTGGGGTTGATCTGGGGCGACCAGGATGATGCCAGGAGTGACGGGTTTCCAGAAAGCTTTCGCTTCCAAAGCTACAGCGTCGAGAGCCTGTTCCAGGGTTACGTTGGGCAATTCAACAGTGATTCGACGGGAATTAAAGTCAGGGTCGAAAATCACCGAAAGACCAGCCAGCTTGCCAATGGTCTCAAAAACGACTCGGCCATCGTTGGTCATCTTCAAATTAATGGGCTCGCGCGAAAGAGGTTTCAACTCTGGAGGCATGGACAAGAACTCGGACTCGGGTTGCATGTCACTGGGATGGGGTGCGGGAACGCCCTGCTCGGCGGCAACCATGTTAAGGGTTCGCTGCACTTCCTGGTCGGCGGCAATGTTTGACGAATCCTGGGTTTTAGCTTTTTGAAACTCGGCCAGCGCCAGGGTCAGATTATTTTGCTCCAGGAATTTCCGGCCCTGCTCCAAGTGAAATTGAGCGGCTTCGAAGCGCAATTGATCAACCTTGATCCTGAATTCCGGGTCGTCGGGTTTCAAGCGCAAAGCCTGCTGATAGTGCAGCAGGGCGGTGTCGTAGTCCTGCACCTGCTCGGCCTTTTTGGCCTCGTTATCGTAATTCTGGTTGTTCTTCGGGCAGCCAGCAAGGATAACCACAGCAACCACCAACACGGACGGCAAGACGTAACGGCGCAACGGAACCTCCGACAAGATCAAATTAGTTTAGCACTCGATGTTACGGCGAGCCAGAGGGGCGTGGCTTGCGTGTGTCTTAACCCGGCAGCTATCATAGATATGCGTGAACAGAAAAAATATTTCATCGGACAGTATCCAAGTAATTGCCCGGAACCGTGCCGCCGGTTACCACTATCACATTCTGGAGCGATTTGAAGCGGGTTTGGTGCTGCGCGGTACCGAAGTGAAAACACTCCGGGCCGGCGCCGTAACCATGCGCGAAGCGTACGCCGAGGTGCGTGGCACGGAGGTGTGGCTGCAAAACTGCCATCTCCCCGAATATTTGCCGGGTGGACCGTTTAATCACACCGCGTTGCGATCGCGAAAATTGTTGCTGAACAGGCGTGAGATTGACAAACTTGCGGGGATGGTTCAGCAAAAGGGACTTACCATTGTTCCGCTGAGCTTGTATTTTAAGAACGGGTACGTGAAATGCGAGATCGGCGTGGCGCGCGGTAAACAGATGCACGATAAACGGCAGTCGGAGCGCGACAAGGAAGCCCGCAAGGAAGCCAACGATGCCATGTACCGGTATCGTCGGCGTTGATTTAGAATCCTGAGTAAAAGGTAAACTATGCATATCGAATGGGAATCGCAGCCCTATGCTTCCGCTGTAACCGACGCCCTTATCATCTATCTGTTTGATAAAGATGAGCGCTTGGAAGGAATGGTTGCCGAGTTGGACAAACTGACTGGAGGTAAGTTGAAGGCTCTGATAGAGAGCGGCGAACTTACCGGCAAGCCATTGGAAACTGTGCTGCTGCACTTTCCCGCTGGACTAAGCGCGAAACGGCTGCTCTTGATTGGCGCGGGCAAACCGGAAAAATTCAGACGCGCGGATCTTCGTCGTATCGCGAGTGTGGCGGCCAGGTATTTGAAGGGACGCGGCGCAAAAAATATTGTCTTCCTTGCCCGCGAAGGCCAACGGAGCGCCGCTGATGCGCAGGCCGTCGCGGAAGGTTTGATCTCCGGAGAGTTTGAATCGGATAAGTATCGCGCCAGGAAGGAACCCGTCAAGGGTATCGAACGCGTTTCGCTGGCTGGATGGAATGCCGGTGACCGCAAAGAAATCGAAGCGGCCATTACTCGCGGCAAGAATATCGCGGAATCGCAGAATTTCGGGCGCGACCTGATTAACGAACCGTCGAATTATCTCACCCCCGCAATTCTCGCCGAACGAGCCCAGGCAATGGCGCGCGAAACGAGTCTGGGAGTGGAAGTTCTCGACGAAAAACGAATTGCCGAATTGAAAATGGGCGCAATTTTGGGGGTGGCGCAGGGAAGCGCGGAGCCTCCCCGGGTGATTGTGTTGACTTACACGCCGGCAAAGGAGCGGCCCGGCGCGCCAGTGCTGGGGCTGATTGGAAAAGCAATTACGTTCGATACTGGTGGAATTTCCATCAAGCCGGCTAACGGCATGGAAAAAATGAAATACGACATGGGCGGCGGCGGCACCATGCTGAGCGTGATGCGCGCACTAGCGCTGGTCAAGCCGGCGGTAAAAGTGATTGCGGTGATTATGTCGGCGGAAAATATGCCGGGAAGCCGCGCGCAAAAACCCGGCGACGTGAAAATTGCCATGTCGGGGAAGTCCATCGAAGTGATCAATACCGACGCTGAAGGGCGCATGGTGCTCGCCGATGGGATTACCTACGCGCGGCAGCTTGGCGCAACGCACCTGATTGACGCCGCGACGCTAACCGGCGCAATTGAAGTGGCTCTGGGAGTTTTCAATGTGGGTGCATTCGGCCAGCCACGCGAATATTTGGATCGCTTTCTTGCCGCCGCAAAAGATGCGGGCGAAAAAATGTGGCCCATGCCGCTGGACGATGAATACGAGGAAGGGATTCAGAGCACTATCGCCGACATTCGCAATACCGGCAGTGGACGGGGCGGCGGCGCGATTACCGCGGCATGGTTCCTGAAAGAATTTGCCGAAGAAATGCCGTGGATTCACTTGGACATCGCCGCGACGTGTTGGAACGACGACGCCAAGCCCTGGGCCGCGAAGGGTCCAACGGGGATTGCGGTGCGCACCATCGTTGATTTCGCGATGAGTTTGTAAAAAACCTACTCTATTTCGTGCCAGGTACCAGCGAGGCCGCTAGGTTCAGGTCACCCCACGCGAGGCCCGTCTTGCGGGGCAGACGAGGGATTTGCATTTTGCCTATTGCACATGTCAAGGCTTTAAGAAACGAAAAGACGACCGGCATAACTTAAATGGAAAGTCCGGTGAAAGAGGGCGGTAACGAGGCAGGCGGTGGTGGTTTTTGTTTTTGTTCTTGATTCCCATCCCGTTTAGCCCGTGGCGGCTGGGAACCATCTGCCTCGCGGTATTTTGCGCATCAGCCTGCCTGTTGTTTCCAATAAAGAATTAAGTCGAAGTAGCCCGTTGCGCCTTCTATTGCGCACGTAACGTGTTTACATCATTTCGGGTGCTTCCATGCCGAGCAAGTTCAGCGCAATGGTGAGTTGACGAAGGACCAAATCGGCCAGCAGCAGCAGGAACGCCCGGCGCTGTGCATTTTCTTCCGAAAGTATGCGGTGGCGATGGTAGAAAAGATTGAAAGCCTGGGCCAGTTGGAATGCATACTTGGCGACGAATGCCGGCTCCTGCGCTTTCAGTGCCGCCTCCACATGCACGCCGAGTGAACCAGCGAGCAGCGTCAAACTCCATAAATCATTTCCTTCCGGCGGGGCCAAAAGTTTAGCGAGCCCTTCGTTGGTGATCGCCCTTTCCATCGCGGCGATGCTCGCGCCAGGGTTCTGCTCGGCAAGTTTTCGGAAAATTCCGCGCGCGCGCACCGACGCGTATTGCACATAGGGGCCGGTTTCCCCTTCGAAACTTAGAGCGTCTTTGAAATCGAAAGCGATAATCGTTGTGCGGGTGAAGCGCAACAAGAAATAGCGCAACGAGCCGATGGCGATGGCATGGCCGACAGCGGCGCGCTCGGCGGGCGAAGCATCTGAGTGGCGGGAATCTACTTCGGCGCGGGCCAGCGCCTCGAGTTGGTCGAGCAGATCGTCGGCCTTGACTCCCTGGCCCTTTCGGCCGCTCACTTCCACGAACGGGCGATTGGCATCCTCAGCGGGAATTTCGTAGCCCATCTCCGCGGCGCAGCGAGGAGTGAGCGCGACAACGTCATAGGCCAGGTGGGTGAGCGAATCAGCTTCGGCGGGGAATCCGAGCGCGCGCAGTCCATGCTTCACCACCATTTGCGGATAGGCTTGGCGCGAATCAATCACGTTGTAAACACGCTGGGCATGGCCGAATGCGGGCGCGTCAAGATCGCTGGCCGAATCATTGGTGATCCAATCCATGCGTCCGCTGGGGTGAGCGTGAAAGTGCTGGTAATAAAAATCACGCGCCAGCAATCCGAACTTCCACAGGTGATAGGCGATATCCTTGCCGACGTAGGTGACTGTGCCGTTGGAGCGGACAATAATTTTGGCGTCAGACTCGCCGGAATTTTCCGGAGCCGGAAATTCAGCAGTGGAGATGTCGAGGCCATCCTCTTCCGCTCCGCGCTCAGCATTTGCTTGAGAAGCCGGTTCGCCGTCGGTGGGCGTCAGCATCACCCAGCAGCCCAGGTTCTTGCCGGAGCCGGCCAGATGGATCGCGCCGCGCTCCTTCAGCAGTGCGAAGGCAACATCCCAAAAGTTTAGGCGCAGAATTTCACTTTCGCGCGGCAACAGATCGTATTCAATGCCCAGGCGGTCGAGGGTGCGCNNTGGCCGTGTTCGATATCTTTCAGCACCTGTGAACGCAGGGCGAGGCGCGTGGGATCTTCTTCCAGGTAATGAGTGACCCGGGCGTAAAGGTCCCAGCAGTAATAATCGAATTGCGGCCCGGCAATCAGGTCGCGAATTTCGGTGGCGGATTTCTTCTCGATGTGGAGAAAGCCGAGAACCACGTCGGCGACCTGTACTCCGGTGTTATCAATATAATTTTGCAC
>PKXT01000124.1 GCA_003133505.1 Acidobacteriota bacterium | reverse complement strand
CGAGGCGATTCGACTGGGCCGGTTGCTGGCCGAACTCCAGCCGGAGCCGGAAGTGCTTGGGCTGCTTGCCCTGATGTTGCTGCAGGAATCCCGTCACGCAGCGAGAACATCGCCAACCGGAGAGCTGATTTTGCTGGAGAATCAAGACCGCTCGCTTTGGAGCCGGGAGCAGATCGCGGAGGGAGTGGCCTTGCTGGAGAAAGCCCTGAAGTCCCGCCGCTTCGGTTCCTACACACTGCAGGCGGCGATTGCGGCCGTTCATGCGGAGGCGGAATCGGTCGCTGTGACCGACTGGCGGCAGATTGTTGCGCTTTACAACCGATTGGTACGAATTCAGCCTTCGCCAGTTGTACAGCTAAATCGTGCCGTGGCTATTGCCATGCGGGATGGCCCCGAGGCCGGTCTGGCGCAGATCGACGCGGTGTTGGAACACGGCGAATTGGCCGATTATTACCTGGCACATTCCGCCCGTGCCGATATGTGCCGCAGGCTCGGCAGGACGGCTGAAGCACGGTCGTCTTATGAGAAGGCTCTGGCGCTGACCCAGCAGGGCCCCGAGCGGCAATTCCTGCAAGAGCGGATTCGGCAGCTAAAATAAAAACCTCGACGACTTGTCGAATTCCGGTGCGGCCGTTCGACTATATGGTGAAGGCCGGGGAACCGGCCCGCCGGAAAGTGTTTCCCGGGTGATACGCTACGCGAAAAATCTGTAAATCGCGTGTCGATTTCCGGCCGGCCCGTTCGACTAGTTAGTGGAGCGGCGCCGCGCAACCGGGCACTCGCAACATTGCGTGCCCAACGCGGCCCAAGCTCCTATATAAAAGTAGCGGCTCTGATACGGCGTCCGCTCAACATCCAAGGAGAAGAAAATGCGCTTCATGATGATCCAGTTTCCGAAAGTCTACTTAAATGCAAAGCCCGGCTGGGTACCCGATCTCAAAAGCATTGAGAATGTGAGGAAATACAACGAGGAGCTAGGGAAAGCCGGCGTGCTGCAAGCGCTCGACGGTTTGACGCCGCCCGCGACGATGAGCGCGCGCGTCACCTTCAAAAACGGAAAATCTAAAGTTACCGACGGCCCGTTTACCGAAGCGAAGGAAGTGGTCGGCGGCTACTGGGTGATCGACGTGAAATCGCGCGAAGAGGCGCTCGAATGGGCCTCGCGCATCCCCGGACAGGATGACGAAATGGTCGAAGTCCGCCGGTTGTTCGATATATCCGATTTCTCTGCCGACGTTCAGACGAGGTTAGGGGAGCTCGAGGAGCAGCAGCAGAGCGCCGAAGGCAGCAAATAAGCTGGGCCAGCAGTAAAAAAACTCTCCGCGCTTCGTCGATTTCGCGACGCCTCGTACGACGTCTATGTAGCCGCCAATGGAGGATGGAGAACTCATGAGCCAGTATTTGGTTGCGATTCACCTGCCCGACAACTTCAACCCGTCCGCAGCGGACGAAGCGGCGATGGGCCGCGATATCGACACGCTCAACGAGGAGATGGTGGCTGCCGGCGTCAGGATTTTCGTGGGCGGCCTCACCCCCGCCCGTGAGGCGAAGTCGCTGCGAGCGCAGCCTGATGGGAAGGTGCTCACCACCGACGGGCCGTATCTGGAGACCAAGGAGCACATCGGCGGTTTTTGGGTGCTGGAAGCCGCTGACCTGGACGAGGCGCTGGCGTGGGGGCGCAAGGCGGTGGTCGCCTGCCGGGCGCCGGTGGAAGTGCGCGCGTTTGGCATACCAACGTAAGCAACTGAGCGGCAGTGACAACACTCCCGGCGATGTCGGCCTGACGGGCCGGCTTCGGGATGCCCCGAGCCGGGTCAGCATCCGTTCAAGTGGCATCACCTGGCTCATCGAAAACCGCGGACACCCGCGAATTCAACACAATCAGATGGGACTCGGAGGAACTTGAGTATGAGAAAAATCAATGTGCTTGAATTTGTCTCGCTTGATGGAGTCATTCAATCCCCAGGCGGGCCCAAGGAAGATACCAGCGGCGGCTTCGCTTATGGCGGGTGGACCAGTCCACATTCCGACTCCGTAAGTGGAACCGCCATGATGAAGCAGATGAAGATGCCGTGTGATTTATTGCTAGGGCGGAAAACCTTTGAGACGTGGGCACAATTCTGGCCGCTTTCAAGGTGACGGAAAGCACAGTCACCTCGAAAGGCGTCATCATCGTGAATTACGAGCGTGCAGGCGCAGTCCCAACCGGAAGTCTATAAACATTCGCGCCGGGGTGGCACATCCTTGACGACTATAAGGTGAACGATCCAGTGCGCAAGGCCTTATAGACACTGATACATAAAGGGGAGCGGCGTAACCAAATGAGAAAGCTAATCTTCGCAATCAACACTACCCTGGATGGCTGCTGCGATCACACCAAACAAATGGCTGATGAAGAAACACATAGATATTTTACGCACCTGATGCGAGATGTTGACCTACTCGTTTTTGGGCGCAAAACCTATCAGTTGATGGTTCCTTTCTGGCCTGAAGTCGCAAAAAACCAGTCTATGACACGCGCATCGAACGAATTTGCTAAAACATTTGACTCCATCAACAAAATTGTTTTTTCACGATCATTAGACAGCGCTGAAG
>PKXT01000218.1 GCA_003133505.1 Acidobacteriota bacterium | reverse complement strand
GTTATGAGGGTGAACTGCGGGACACCTTGGCGCTCCAGAACAAGGTGGCTCGAGCCATAGCCGATCAAATTCAAATCAATTTGAACCCACAGGAACAGGCTGCGTTGAAAAATGTGCAAGTTGTTAATCCCGAGGCTTATGAGTCCTATCTCAAAGGGCGCTACTTCTGGAATAAGCGCACGGCGGACGGTTTAAAGGCTGCCCTGGCATATTTCAATCAGGCAATCGACGAGGACCCAAACTACGCCCAGGCATATTCTGGCTTAGCCGACACGTATGCGTTATTGGGAGACTGGCAGTATGCGGTGATGCCCCCCAAGGAGGGACTCCCCAAAGCGAAGGCCGCGGCAATCAAAGCTCTGGAACTGGACAGTGCGCTCGGCGAAGCACACAATTCGCTTGCATTTTGCCTGGATGCCTACGATTGGGATTTTGACTCCGCCGGAAAAGAATTCCAGCGTGCCATTGAACTCAACCCGGGTTACGCGACTGCTCACCATTGGTACGCTTGGCATTTAGCTGTATTAGGTCGGTATGACGAAGCTATTGCGGAAATGAGAAAAGCGGAAAACCTGGATCCGCTATCCCTTATCATTAACGCCGATTTGGCGGAGCTTTTTGTCATTGCGCATTTGTATGACGAATCGATACGCCAGAGCCGCAAGACGATAGAAATGGACCCTAACTTTGCTCTCGCTCATAATCAACTTGCGGTGGCATATCTCCAAAAACACATGAACGATGAAGCGGTGGCAGAGTCGCAAAAAGCGGTCCAGCTTTCTGGGGGTAGCCCGACGTGCATAGCCAATCTTGCTCGCGCCTACGCCGCATCCGGCAAGAGGGGCGAAGCAGAGAAGCTGCTAAGCGATCTGAAGAAGCGCTCAAGCCCCGGTTATTCGGATGCTTCGGAGATTGCCGCGATCTATGCGTCTCTCGGGGATAAGAATCCNNTGCGGCCGGGCTTCGATCCTCTGCGCTCGGACCCGCGCTTTGAGGACCTTGTGCGCCGTATCGGCCTTCCCCGTTGAACCAGCGGATTTAATGTCCAGAATTGCGCGTTCGGCGGCTGCCTTAAAGTCGTGACACGCTCCGGTGTCTTTCCATTCGAATGCCCCTCTTGCGCGTTCATTCCGGACTATTCAGCGAAGAGCCGCTGAAGCTGCTCAAGGTCAGCAGGTGCGACGTCGGAGACGGCGGAGAATTCCATCCCTCCCTTNNCCCTGTTGTGAGCCTGCGCGCGGGGAGGCATCCCGTTCACTGGTGGGCCAGATGAAAACGCTCACGAGATGCTTGCGACGGCCGTAGACCAGAGCAGCGACGGCGCGACCGTGAACAATATCGAGGCGGCCCCCCTGCAGCGGAAAACCCTGATCGGCAAAATCCCGAACTGGCGGAGAGAAATCCAGTTTACCGTCGAACCAGGGTTTGACCGTGTGTTGATCCGTGGAAATGACGTCGGTGAGATGTCCGGGTTGCAGCGAGCGCAAATGGGCATCGACCACCTCTGCGGCGAGCGCAGTTTCATGGTTGTCGCCCCTGTGAACAGAGACGACTTGCCAGCCAGTATAGGCAATCAGAAGAAATGCAGCGGCGATGGCCAGCCAGCGCCAGGGCGTGCGAGCCGGGATAATAGAAACAGGCCTCGCAGAACCGAGGTCAGCGAGAACCTTCTTGCGAAGCGTGGCAGGAGCTCTCTCATAAAGTTGCGCGCGATTCATGGACGAGCGCAAAGATTTCAGGGCCTCGAGTTCGCGAGCACACTCCGGGCACTCGTCGAGATGGCGTTCGAATTCGGCGGCGCCGAGAGCATCAAGTTCGTTATCGAAGTAACCATGAATAACGGTTCCAGCGCGGTCACAGCTCATGGGTGGCCTCCTCGCGGGTAGGGTCAGCAAGCGCCAGCTGAAGCTGCCGGCGGGCACGGGAAAGCGTGGACATGACCGTACCGATGGGAATCGATGTAATGGCAGCAATCTCCTTGTAAGAACACCCTTCC
This sequence comes from Acidobacteriota bacterium, assembly GCA_003133505.1. Lineage (GTDB taxonomy): Bacteria > Acidobacteriota > Terriglobia > Acidiferrales > UBA7541 > PALSA-278. The sequence continues at coordinate 2,260 of PKXT01000218.1, read as the reverse complement.
AGCTCGCGGAGCACGATCACCTCTCGATAGCGCGGCACCAAGGACTCGAGGGCGTGGGTAAGGCGCTCGCAATTGTTACCTGCGATAGCAAGCGCTTCGGGTGTTGCCCTGGGAGCCCGTGCAGCTCTTCGTCGAACTCGGTCATGTCTTTCACCCGACGATTCTTCTCCAGCCACGTGTAACAAGTGTTCCGCACGATCTGCAGCAACCAGGCGCGCACATCTCCACCATGAAAGCCTGGGAAGAAACGGTACGAGCGCAGCATCGCTTCTTGCGCGACGTCTTCGGCGTCCTCGCCGCGGCGCAAAAGCCAACGGGCGAGATTATAGGCGGCATCGAGATGCGGCAGGACGAGCATCTCGAAGCGCACCTGATCCTGCGAGTCCAGCACGTCCGAACCTTTCCCTTGAACAATCTTGCTCAATGATAGGAACCGCCTCAGAGGTGATTTTATTCCCATTCGCCTCTCTCTTGCTTGAAGAGTGAGAAAAAAGGCTCATCGGCGCTTGCGTGGGAATAAAGTGCGAAGGATTGCGGTCTACAAAGATGCAGCACGTCCGAGAGCGGCGCGGGCCCCCATTGATACCCTCGATTCCGCGCCGCTCGTTCCGGAGAAATGCACCCGGGCGAAAGCAAGTATGAGCAAGCAACAAAATAAAGGTGGAGGAGGAATCATGGCTGAAAAGATAAAAGATGAACTTCTGCATGATCACAACAATGATGGAGTTGACCGGCGGGGGTTCCTGAAATGCATGGCATGGGCGGGTACCGGGGCTCTCTGGGTCGTCCACGGCGGTGTACTGAAGTCATACAGCATGAGCCGGGCGTCGCAGATGGGAGGCAAAGCGGCAGCGACGGGTGAGCTGAGCTTCGTGCAAATCAGCGACAGCCACATGGGATTCAACAAACCGGCCAATCCGGATGTCGCGGGGACACTTAAAGCAGCGGTGGACAAGATTAATGGTTTGGCGACACCTCCCGAGTTCATGCTGCACACGGGCGACATCAGCCATCTTTCGAAACCTGAGGAATTCGATACGGTCGATCAAATTCTGAAGGGCGCGACGCCCAAGGATGTGTTTTATGTGCCGGGCGAGCACGACGTATTGAATGACGACGGAAAGCAGTACCTCGAGCGCTATGGAAAAGGCACCAAGGATGCGGGGTGGTACAGCTTCGACAAGAAGGGCGTGCATTTTATCGGGCTGGTGAATGTACTCAACTTGAAGGCTGGAGGACTTGGCACCTTGGGTCCCGAGCAACTGGAATGGATGAAGAATGACGTCAAGCATCTGAAACACAGCACACCGATCGTGGTATTCGCCCACATTCCTCTGTGGACGGTATATCCGGACTGGGGCTGGGGTACCGATGACAGCGCGCAGGCATTGGCCTATTTGAAGAAGTTCGGCTCGGTAACCGTACTGAACGGTCACATTCACCAAACGATGCAAAAGGTCGAAGGAAACGTGACATTTCATACGGCGGCGTCAACGGCATTTCCGCAACCGCAGCCTGGCAAGGCCGCCTCACCAGGGCCGATGAAAGTGCCGGCGGAGCAATTGAGGAGCTTGCTGGGAATTACTGATGTGAATTACGTGCAGGGTCAGCACGCGCTGGCGGTAGTTGATTCAACGCTTGCTTAAATCGGTCGAGGAAGGGAAATCAATAATGACGCAACCCAGAAAGGAGCTGAAAATGATGAGGAGACGTTTGTGCATTGCGGGTTTGGCGGCGGTGATGATCGCGATGGTGCTGCTGTTGGCAGGATCGCCCAGCATCACGGCGAATACTCAGCAGCCGGCAGCGGCAACTGCGGAAGTGAGGGTTGATAATTTCAGTTTCGGGCCGGGTACGCTTACGGTGGCTGCCGGAACGACTGTTACTTGGACCAACCGCGATGATATTCCCCATACGGTTGTCAGCACAGACGGTGTGTTCAAGTCCAAGNNCCAAGGTGCTGGATACGGACGAAAAGTTCTCTTACACGTTCACCAAGCCGGGAACTTTTCCCTACTTCTGCTCAATTCACCCGAAGATGACCGGCAACGTTGCAGTGCAGTGACGGGATGATGAGCGTTAATCCCTTCGACATCAGAACTGTGCTCCTAGCCAGGCACGCACAGCATGTGGTGCTGATTCATTTCCCGATTGCGCTGTTTACCGCGGCCGTCGCGTTTGACTATATCGCGCAGTGGACGAAGAACCTGAAGCTGGCCGCGGCGGCGTATTTCAATCTGCTGCTAGTGTACTGTCCCGG
>PKXT01000134.1 GCA_003133505.1 Acidobacteriota bacterium | reverse complement strand
GACCCAAAAAGGAAATTCCGGTGGACAACTCATCCAGTTCGCTGCATGAAAAGCGATGGTATGCCATGACGTCGTGGGCCGCAGTCTTTCTGCTCCCATTGGGTTTGTCCATTGCGCTGGCAGTTGGAAGCGGTCCTCGGGCGCAGACTGGAGGCACTCGATCCCCAGCGCCGCAATCTTCTCTCCTGAGTCAGACGCAGGCAGAGGCTGACCGCAAGAGTGCGGGTTGCATCACATGCCACACCAGTGAAGATGAAGCGACAATGCATCNNAGGATTGCCACGGCGGAGATCCAGCAGTCAAGCTGCTGGCTGGCGCGAGCCCGAACTCCGCCGAGTACAATGATGCGAAAACGCGGGGGCACGTCCGGTCAAAAATTGCTGCACTCGCCTACAGCTCGGCCAACCCAGTCCGCGCTTACGCGAAATGGTTGCAGGAAAGCTCCGAATATATTCGCTTCGTAAATCCGGGAGATTTGCGCGTCGCACCGAAAACCTGCGGAACGTCGGGCTGCCACGCATCGGAAGTCCTGCGGGTGAGCACAAGCATGATGACCGACAGCGCGTTTCTCTGGGGGGGGGCGCTCTATAACAACGGCGCGTTTCCGCTGAAAAATGCGCGATTCGGCGAAAGCTACGGACCTGAGGGCAGTCCCCAGCGGCTCCGGTCGATTCCACCGCCCACGCCCGAAGAGACGCGAACAAAAGGAATTCTCCCGGAACTCATCCCGCTAGAGCGCTGGGAAGTTTCGCAGCCGGGCAATGTTCTGCGCGTTTTCGAGCGAGGCGGGGGGCCGCGGGGGGAAGTCGGCAACCCGAATCGTGAGGAAGATTCGGGCAAGCCGGACGACAAGCTGAGCGACCGCGGTTTCGGAACTCTGCTGCGCACCGACCCTGTATTTCTCGGCTTGCAGAAGACGCGACTTCTCGATCCGCTGCTTTCGCTGCCGGGAACCAATGATCAGGCTGGTGATTACCGCGGAAGCGGTTGCACAGCGTGTCACGTGATTTACGCAAACGACCGATCTCCGGCGCATTCGGGTCCCTATGCGCGTTTTGGCCACCTGGGAGAGAGCGCATCGAACGATCCCACGATTCCGAAGGGAGAGCCGGGACACCCGATTCGTCACGTCTTCACGCAATCCATTCCTTCCAGCCAGTGCATGGTCTGCCACGTCCATCCCGGCACAAATATGGAGACAACTTATTTCGGCTATACGTGGTGGGACAACGAAGCAGACGGCGAAAAAATGTATCCTGCACAGCAGAGGAACCCGAGCGAAGAGCAAAAGTATGAAGCCAGTCTGCGGAATCCGGAAGGGGCAGCGGCGCGCGGCCTGTGGTCGGACCCGGCGTTTCTGGAAAAAACGGGCAGCCCGGAATTCAACCAGGAGCTCCATCAAAGCCAGTTCGCCGACTTTCACAGTCACGGTTGGATTTATCGGGCGGTATACGAGCGCGACCGGCAGGGTAATCTGCTGGACGCGCAGAGCCATATTGTCGCACCGGATGACAAAAACAAATTTCAAAAGGCAGTCCAGCTCCAAGACATTCATCACGAGAAGGGGATGCATTGCGTGGATTGTCATTTTGAGCAGGATAGTCACGGGACCGGCAAACTCTATGGCGAGCCTCGCGCAGCCATCGAGCTTGATTGCATTGATTGTCACGGGACCGTCTCACAACTCGCCACGCTGCTGACTTCAGGTCCCGCCGCGCCCACAGGCGGGACGCACCTCGAAGCATTGCGCACTCCGTGGAACCAGCGCCGCTTTGAGTGGAGAGAGGGAAAGCTCTTTCAGCGTTCGATGGTGGAACAGAACAAAGAGTGGGAAGTCGTCCAGGTGCTGGACAGCATCACGCCCGGAAACCCGCACTACAGCGAGAAGTCCCGATGGGCCAAGACGATCCGCACCGACGGAAAGACTTGGGGGGACGTGCCCGGCGATGAATCGCAATTGGCCCACCCGAATAGCCGGATGACCTGCTACACGTGCCACACATCGTGGACCACAAACTGTTTTGGCTGTCATCTCGGGATGATGGCCAATCAGCGAAAGCCCATGCTCCACAACGAAGGCCTGCTGACGCGCAACTGGACCTCATACGACTTTCAGGTGCTTCGCGATGACGGATTCATGTTGGGCGTCGATGGGACTGTCACGGGCCACCGCTTCGCTCCCGCGCGGTCCTCCTGCGCGATCCTGGTCAGTTCACAGAATCAGAACCGCGAATGGATCTACTATATGCAGCAGACGGTCTCCGCCGAAGGGCTCAGCGGCACGGCCTTCAGCACGTTTGTTCCGCACACTGTGCGCGCGACGGAAACGAAGGGATGCGAAGATTGCCATGTTTCCGCGGGAGGCGACAACAATGCGTGGATGGCCCAGGTTCTGTTGCAGGGAACCGGCCTGCTGAATTTCATGGGGCGCTACATTTACGTCGCGGACGGCAAGAAGGGGTTCGATGCCGTGGTTACCGCGGAGCACGACGAACCTCCCGCCATTATCGGCAGCGATCTCCAGCGCATGNNGATGATTACCAGCAACACGTTGCTCGCAACCGCAAACTCGATCACGCTTACCACCATGAAGGCGAAGTTCTGGACGTTCAATTACGCGGTGAATATCTGTATGCCGCAACCGGCAAGGGCGGCCTGCGTGTCTATGACGTCGCCAATATCGACAACAAAGGGTTTTCGGAGCGCATGACCACGGCGCCCGTTTCCCCTCTGGGCCAGCGCTTTTATGTGAAAACGAAATTCGCAACCGCCGTGGCGAGCCCTTCCACGCTGGCGGTGGATCCCGCGCGAACGCATCTGGCGGTGAATGAGGAACAGCGAATTCACGCGCTGTATGCTTTCCTTTACGTGGCGGACAAGTATGAAGGACTTGTTGTTGTGGGCGATCCCAATGCTGACACCAAGAGCCCCGGCGTCAGCACGCTCCTCGATGGTAATCCGCGAAACAATTTTCTGAAGCGGGCACTGGCGTTCAATCCAAATGGAATTCTAAACGGCGCGCGCCGGATTACCATCACCGGAGTGTATGCGTACGTTCTATGCGACCGTGGGTTGGTGGTCGTTGACCTGGAAAATCCTCTCCAGCCGCGCGTCACCGCCGAGATTGGCGGAGCCGACCTCATCAAACCGGTGGGAATTGCTGTTCAGTTCCGCTACGCGTTTGTGGTAGACAGTGAGGGGTTAAAGGTTTTGGACGTCACGGCGCTGGACCGCCCGCGCATCGTGCCCGGCGCCCGTGTACCATTGCAGGACGCGCGAAATGTTTACGTCGCTCGCACTTATGCCTACGTTGCGGCAGGGAAACAAGGCTTGGCAATCATTGACGTGGAAAGGCCTGAGCAACCGCGCCTGGGTCAAATGTTTACCGCGCAGGGTCTCATAAACGATGCGCGGGACGTCAAAATCGGGATGGTGGACGCCAGCGCATTCGCCTACGTGGCGGACGGTGTGAATGGTCTCCGCGTGTTACAGATTCTCTCCCCGGAAGATTCGCCGAATGCCTACGGCTTCAGTCCGCGTCCCACTCCAAAATTGATCGCCACATACCCCACACCCGGTCCGGCCCTAGCAATCTCCCGAGGCACCGATCGCGATCGCGCCGCGGATGAAAGCGGTGACCAAATCGCCGTATTCGGTCGCCGTGGCGCGCGGCCATTGAATCTTGAAGAAGCCCAGCGCCTCTATATGCACAACGGCCACGTCTATACCGTGGGAAAGGAGCCGATTGAGCCGCCACGCCCTGTGGCGAAGACCAAATCCTGGGTTGAGGAGATTCTTGCGTTTCTTCGATGATGACGGAGAGACTGCCCACGTTGGCGCTATTCGAGTGAACCCCTCCCTGTAGCACAATTATTGTGTGGGATTGCGCGGGAATTCCAGATAGGGGAGAGGGATGTATTGTCCCGCGCTGTTGGGAAGTAAAATCGTTTCCGCCTGAATGCCGGCCGGAGCTTCGTACGGGCAGCCAGTCACGCCATTGCCGATGTTCCCCGGCCCGCAAACGCCGCCGGCGGTGACGTAATCGTCCTGGTCAACGCCGTCGCCGCTGGCGCCCAAACCCCCAATCAAATTGCCGGTGGTATCGTAGAGCGGTTCAGACCCCGGGAAAAATACGATTCCGCTTAGGTTTGATCCCGATTGAAGCGATCCCTCTGTGCAGGGGTTCGCCACATCTTGTGTGTAGAGTGAGAAAAACGGGCCCGACCCGGTTGCATTGATTCCCGGTGGGAAGAACGGCNNGATGGTGCGGTTGGTGACGGCAATGCCGATTGGCACACCGTTCGGTGGATTGCCTCCCAGATCGTTGGGTGAGCGCATCGTGCTGCTGAAATAAACGACGTTGCGCGCCTTGGTTGCCGCCACGTCCACGCTGAAAACGGTCCCGTCAAACATGCGGTAGAGACCGAGAATCGTGCCATCAAGGTCGCTCACCGAAATGCTCATCCGAGTCCCCGATCCGAGGGGCAGGCGAATTTGCGCACGCGTCTGTTGCGCTGTCGCGATGGCGTTGCTGATCAGGGCGTTCACGTTTGCGGCAGAGAGGGACTTTCCGTTCATCCCGCACGTGCCATTGCTCTGCGCTCCGATCAGGCAACCAGACGGGCCCTCCGCGCTGCTTTGCGGTGAAGCGATCGGCCCGCTCGTAAAAACGTAGTCGTCATCCGTTCCCGGTCCCACGCCGCTGGGCAGGGTGGTTTGCTCCACAAACGGCAGCGTGATGCCGTTGATCGTAACAACGCCCGGGGAAGGGAAACTGGGAAAAGCGATGCCATCGGCGCCGATATTGGCCCCGACGATTCCCGAATACTCTGCAATGGGCCCTGCATTGCTCTCGCTAAGGCCCGGAACAGCGATGCCGATCCCTCCGGCCACGTGAGCTCCATTCGCATCGTTCTTGAAGATGGGCACGCCGCCGGGATCCACCGCATTCGCGTCGCTGTCATCCACGTCGGCCTTGCCGGTGGTTATGCCCAGACTGCCGCTTGTGCCCTGGATTGTCTGGGTCTGGGGGACAGCGGCGCCGTATTGCTTCGAGAGGCAGCCACGATTCGTGTTTTCGATGCCATAAAGTGCGGCATTGGGTGCATTGTCCACACCCGGTGGAAAATGGACGCCGCTGATGAAGCGCACTGTACGCGACGAGAGCGGCGCCTGGTTATTGCTGAAGAATGCGCCGGTACGCGCGAGAGAAACCGCCAATTCGTCGGCCGCAACTTGATTGCCGAAATTACCGATGGCCGTGCATGTAACCTGGTTCATGCTGTTCAGGCAGGAAGGAGCAGCGTAAATCGCAAGGATGTCTCCCCAGCGATCCACGACCGCGATGACCAGCGGCGTATTCACAGATGCGGCTGCGGCCATCGCAATACTCTGTACTTCCGCCTGCGCTAGAGGCGGCCCGGGTTGTAGATCGGACAGAGTATTCCCTCCCCCGTCGGCTGCTCCGGGGCCGGCCGGGCCACCGCCGCAAGAGAGCAGGCAGAGACTGAGGGCGAGCGCCAGAGCTACAGCCTTTGCGCTAATCATTCCCGGCCTGATGGATTCCGCGCTTGGCATGGGTAAAACCGAACACTAGGTCTAGCACAAACCAAGCACGTTAATCAATGGCCTTTACCGCATGCGCCCAACACGCCCGAGCCGCCGCAGAGTGGTTGGCACCCGAGCACCAAGGGTGTAATCCGAATTCCGGTAGGGTCTGTGCGGCTCGACATTCGTAGCGATGCGGCTGTCACTGTTTCAACCGCGCGTATTCTTGCTTGGCTTCGCGGAGAATAGGGATGTCCGAATCGGCATCCTTCCAGAGCTTCAGAAAATCCTGGTAGGCAGTGCGGGCCTTGGGCATTTCGCCCTCAAGGGCCAAGGCGCGGGCCAGATTGAGGCGGGCCAGCGCGCCCAGAGGGCAGTTTGTCACCACGCCACGGTGATCGAGGAATTTCTGAAACTCGGCGGCGGCTTCCTTTCCTCGGTCCAATTGCAGATATGCCTGCCCCCGAACGAAGACCGGATACAACGAGCCATTGCCTTCGGGCCATGAGGCGGGTGCGCCCAGCTCGTACGGAGCTGCCGCATCGAGCAGGTCAAGGGCTGCCTTCGCGCCTGCGCCATGCGAGGAATTGTTGGATTTCAGCGCAATCGCGGCGCGGATGGTGGGGAGCCAGTAACTGTTGATTAGTGTGTCCAGCGGAAAGCGCTTCGCCAAATCGTTGGCCATGGCGTTGCCTTTGCGTGCGTCCCCGGCTCGCGCGAAGGCTAGGGCTGCTAGAACCTGCACGTCGCGCGTAGAGGCCAGAGCCAGCGCCGAAGCCGTCTCGCTGTGGGCCTGGGAAGGGGTTCCGAACTCTGCTTCCCGGAGCGCCGCGTTCATCTGCCACTTGGCAGCCGTCTCTTTCATATCGATTCGCCGGGCCGAGTCAACCGCCCGTCTCGAGAACTCCCGCGCTTTTACCAAGCGGCCGTTAAACGCTTCGGTGTCAGATTGGGTGGAAAGCACAATATCCTCCGCTCCGGCCTTGCCAGTCGCCCACGCCACCTGGCGTTCCATCTCCTGCTCATCGCCCGTGAGGAAGGGGACCCTATAGTAGTCGGTGTGCAAATACGGGTTATCAAGTCCCTGCGCCATCGCCTTTTTGTATGTGGCTTTTGCATCATCCAGACGATTCAGTGCGGTGTATACTTTGATCAAGCTGCCTGTCGCGGTGCCATCGCTGGGAGTCAGACGAAGATTTTCAAGGGTCTCGGAAAGTGCCTGCTGATATTGTCCCAGGTACCAATAATTTGCTCCTAGACGACTGTAGGGCGAATCATCGCGAGGATAGATTTGCGCCCATTGCTTATAGATTTCGTTGGCCTTTTCCAGTTCTCCAGTAACATCGCTGTAGTAGTCCCCTGAGATGTTGAGCCTTTCCTGTTCGCTCACGCGGTCGCGCAACTCGTACGCCTTCGTAAAATTCTCCCTTGCTAGGTCCTCTTCCCCCAGAGCGCCGTAAGAAGTTGCCAGGCTACTGAAAGCCGCAGCGAAATTCGGGTCCAGCGCAATTGCCTGCTTGTAAAAGGGAATGGCCGCGGTGTCCCCCTCATCCAGCTGTAACTTGTCCCCTTGGGAATAGGCTTTCAGAGCCTCCAGTGAGGTCGTGGTGGCTTGTTCAAGAGGCATATTGTATTTCTGCACCATGGTCTTTGATTCGCCGAGCTTCTCTCGCAGCTTTTCCGCTGCAACGCCCAGGGCTTTCAACACGTCCTCTTCCTTCGCTGCCTGCTCCTGCTCCGGCGCGATGTGCTCCCCGTCCTCGCAGTGCACCGTATCCAGGCTGATGACGTACTGGCTGCCCACCCTGGCAATCGAGCCGGCAATATAGAACTTGCTTTCCGTCCGCTCGCATACCTCCCGCGCCACCGCAGATGTCAGCTTCGTGTCCGCCGGCTTGCTCATCATCTTCAGCGTGTCCGCTACTTTTTCGCTGGAGAGAATCTTCAGAAAGGGCGACTGAAAGGCTTTCGAAAGAGCCACTTTCAGAGTGTCACCATCGAAAACCGGGTCGCCCGTCGAGTTGGTGAAATCCGCCAGCATCACTGTGTCTGTCTCGCTCAGTTTATGCTCCTGCCGATCATGGTAAAACCATCCCCCCACCGCCAGCGTCGCAATGACGGCCCCAGCCAGCAATCCCAGGGCCACCTTCCGTATCCGCGCCTTGCCGCGTGCCGCCTGCAGTTTCTCCGGAATCTCCGGGTTTCCCGCCTCCTGGGTTACCAGATTGTAGATATGGATGCGAACGCGGTGCTTGACCTCCGCCTCTCCTAGGTCCCGCAGCGACCCGCTCCAGCTCCCGCTCAACTGCCCCAGCATCCTGGCCACTTCTTCGGAGAGCAAAATGTGGCC
>PKXT01000122.1 GCA_003133505.1 Acidobacteriota bacterium | reverse complement strand
TGGCGGTGGTGGTGCCGTCGCCAGCCACGTCGGAAGTCTTCGACGCAACTTCGCGGACCATCTGTGCGCCCATGTTCTCCAGCGGATCCCTCAACTCGATTTCTTTCGCTACGGTGACGCCATCCTTGGTGATGATGGGCGCACCAAACTTCTTTTCAATTACGGCATTCCGGCCCTTGGGCCCCAGGGTAATTTTCACCGCGTCGGCGAGGATGTTCACGCCGCGCAGGATGGCCTGGCGGGAATTTTCGCCGGTCACAATTGTCTTTGCCATAAATTCTCTTTTCTCCTTGTTGATTCTGCTGACTGCCGGTTACTGTGGGAGCAACACGCGAAAGCAGGCTTGCGCCAGCTTATCGCTTGCCGCCCGAAGACTTGCCGTGCTGCTGTTTCGATTGATTGCCGGAGCTTTGCGACTGCGAGCCGCTCTGCGAACCAGAGCCGCCCAGCTTGGCCAGGATTTCGTCTTCCTTAAGGATGAGGTATTCTTCGTTGTCGAGGCGAATTTCCGTGCCGCTATATTTTCCAAAAAGGACGCGATCACCGGCCTTGACGTCAAGGGGAATGCGTACGCCCTTCTCCATCCGTCCGGCGCCGACTGCGATCACTTTGCCTTCTTGGGGTTTTTCTTTCGCTGAATCAGGGATGATGATGCCGCCCCGAACGCTTTCTGTTTCTTCGACGCGCTTCAGAATCACGCGATCGTGGAGCGGTGTAACATTCACTGCCATAGATTGGCCTCCAAAGATCGAACTGAGATTTAGCCGGGGAGGAGCGGATTGGCACTCCTCAACAGCGACTGCTAATATACACTATTTTAGTGCGGTGTTGTCAAGTGTAATATGAGGTGAATTTCAATCCAGTAAATATGTTGAATAATAAAGACTTACGCTGACTTTTTGCAACCCCTAAGCCGACTTTTGACATGGCAGCATTTATAATCGCAGGGGGTAAAAGCTCGCGTATGGGGACCAGCAAGCCTCTTTTGGAGCTTGCCGGCGAAAGTATGCTTGCGAGGGCGTTAGGTTTGGCTAGTGAGGTCTCTGGGTACTGCATTGTGATTGGGCCTGCTTCGTTGCGCGACCACACCACAGCGCGAGTGGTCGAAGACGCTTGGCCCGGATGCGGGCCACTTGGGGGAATCGCGACCGCGCTGAATTGGGCGGCGCGGCGTTCCCCGTCGCAAGCTTGGAATTTGATTGTAGCCTGCGACATGCCGTATCTGACACGCGAATGGCTGCTCTATTTGGTTCAACGCGCGCTGGCGTCCGAAGCGGATGTCGTGATTGCCGTACATGATTCCGGTGGGGGCCATGGCCCTGAGCGCGACCAGGCCCGCCAACTCGAACCGCTCTGCGGAATGTACGGGTGCATAGCGGGCGCGGCGATAACAGCGGCTGTCGAGCGGGGCATCCGCAGAGTCACTGACGGTTTCGCGGGATTGAAAGTGGAGTTGGTGGAACCAGCCGAGTGGAAGCGCTTTGATTCGGACGGCCGGTTGTTCAAGAATGTGAACGCGCCGGAAGATTACCAGGAGGCCAAGGAGTTTTTCGAAGCAATGGCCGCAGGGAACGGGATTGTAAACCTACAACCGGGCGAATAGGGCGTAGAGTGTGAACGATCATTTCATAGAATTCGAAAAAATTTCCATCGGCTTCGGCGACCAGCCGGTGCTGAAAGAAGTGAGCTTCTTCGTGGACCAGGGCGAGACACTGGTGATCATGGGCCGCAGCGGCGTCGGCAAATCGGTCGCGCTAAAAATCCTGATGGGATTTCTGAAGCCTGATAGCGGTCGCGTGATTGTTTCCGGGCAGGACGTAACCCAGTGGACGGAGAAGCAGTTTCAGGAGCTGCACAAGCGCGTGACCATGGTTTTTCAGTCCGGCGCGCTTTTTGATTCGCTCACCGCTGCCGAAAATGTGGCCTTCCCTCTGGTTGGCAAGCCCGATTGGGACGACGGGAAAATTCAGGCGCGCGTGAAAGAGCTATTGGACATGCTGGAAGTGGAGGGTCTGGCCGACACTCTCCCCGGCGAGCTGCCCACCGGAACCAAGCGGGCTGTAGCCATTGCCCGCGGACTGGCCATGGAGCCGGAAGCCATTTTCTACGACGAGCCCACTACCATGGTGGATCCCATCATGTCCGCGCACGTGGCCGAGCTGATTCTGAAGCTTAAAAAGACCCTGAAGAAAACCTCCATTGTGGTGACCCACGATACCCATCTGGGGGAAAAGCTCGCCGACCGCATCGTGTTCCTCCATGAAGGGCGCGCCGAATTTTTCGGCCCGTGGAAGGATTTCGCCGCTTCCGGCGATCCGCTGCTCAAGCATTTTCTCGCCGAAGACCGCTTGATCCCCGCGCTCGACATGGTTATAGGTGATCCCATCGATGTTTCCGCCCAAGCGCGCGATGCGAAAGCGCAGGTGTCGGCGAGAAATGTCTAGCGATATGGGCGAGAAAGATAGAGTATGTAGCGTATGAAAGCATTTGTTGTGGCAGGTTGCATTCTTCTCGGTCTAGCGGGCTTTGCCGCTGCAACCAACATTCAATACCAATTTTCCTCCTCTGGGGATTACCCTGGGGCAGCGTTTACATTTCCCCAAGCAGTCAATGACCACAAGATTGCCGGCTATTATGAGACCTCAATGGGATCTTTTGGATACCTAGAGGACCTCCGAAAGCCGCGGAATGGACGGTTTCTGAACATCGAGCCCCCGGGTAGCGTCAACGCCTATGCATCTGGCATCAATACGAAGGGTGTGGTGGTCGGGGGCTTTTGTGGCCCCACCGCCTGCAACCCGCTGGCGGCCGACCACGGTTTCACATACAGCGACGGGGCATACGCGACGATTGACTACCCTCAGACTGGAGCTACCACCGCCCCTTACGGAATCAATGGCATGGGCGACGTCGTCGGCGGCTTTTGCGCGGACTGCCCACGGGTTTCTCGATAGCAATGGTGTATTTACCGAACTTGATTTTCCAGCCAGCCAGGACACTCAGGCAAATGCCATCAACGATGCCAGGGCACAGTGGCGGGCTACTACCAGCTTTCCAATACCAGCATCCACGGGTTTCTGCGATATATGAATGGAACGTTTGTAACAGTGGACCACCCCAATACTGGCGCGACGAGTCTGGCCGGCATAAATGATGCCGATGTGATTGTAGGCGTTTGGAGCCCTGCCACAGGGCGTTTGCCCTTCAAGGGCATCCCCGTTCGCTCGTCGTCCTAGCTAGCGAGAGCAATCGCAGCGAATTTCACAATCAGTTGGCCCCCGGTTCCCACCCCCTACCCAAAATGACCTGATCCCGCGATATCCAGCACAGTTGCCGTGGCCTTTCAGCGGCCAGTTCTGGTATTGTCACGCACGGAGCGAAATGACGTGAGCCATTCAGCCAGCCCACCGACTGCCGTCACACCAGACCCGCGCAATCAATTGCGGCGGGAGATGGGCTTTTGGGACGTGCTGCTATTCAACATTGCCACCGTGCTGGGGCCGCGGTGGATAGCGGCGGCGGCGCATAACGGCACCTCGTCGGTGAGCCTGTGGGTCCTGGCGGCGGTGCTTTTCTTTTTGCCGACCGCGCTGGTCATCTCCGAACTTTCCACCCGATTCCCCGAAGAGGGGGGCCTCTACATGTGGTCCAAGGAGGCTTTCGGCGATTTCCACGGCTTCGTGGCCGGATGGACCTATTGGGTCTATACCGTTTTCTATTTTCCGGGACTGCTTTTCGCTAGCGCCTCGATGGCCGCTTATATCGGAGGCATCGGCGACGCCCACTTCGCCCAGGACCGCAAATTCCTGCTGATTGTTTCCTTCGCGCTGTTGCTGGTGGCTGTGGGAATGAATATCGTGGGACTCAACATCGGCAAGTGGCTGC
>PKXT01000228.1 GCA_003133505.1 Acidobacteriota bacterium | reverse complement strand
CGCGATCGTACCGGTGATGCAAGCCGCCAAGCCGTGGCAATGATATGACTCGCCCGCGTCCTGTTGAACGAAGCCGGCCATTTGGCGTGTTCTTTCCCAACCCCAGGTGAGTGCGGTCATCGTGATAATAGTGACACCGCTGCCTCGCCGAATGCCCCGTTTATTGGTCTTCTGCGAATGCGGAATCGGCACAATATTCTGTAATCCTCAATAGTTTGACTGCACGTTCATCCTCGGGCGGAGTTTTTGCGCACCACAGGCGTCACCCTGCCGTCGACCATCACCTACTTAGGGTTGAACGAGGGGAATCGCAGACGCCAGTTGGAGGTCGATCATCAGTGCAAGCCGTCTATCGATCTGGAAGAACAGAGCGGCCTTCTTGCCGGACAGAGCCTTTGCAAGAATTGGAATGTACTTCAGCCGCAACTGCATGGCCGACACGTCCAACTCCCCCCACCTCTGAGCCAAGCTGACAGCCTGCGCGTCCGTCATGGTGGAGTAGTTCTGCGCGTATTCCTGGATCAGGGCAAAGCGCGTGTCGTAAATCTTCGTCGTTTCAGCCGTGTATTGATCGTAAATCGGCCAAAACTTTTCCGCCTCGGCGTCGGTAAGGGACATGTTGGCCGCAACAATCTGCTTCTTCTGCGACCGCACGTCCTTCCTCATTAACTGGATATCCTGGTCCGTTCCGGAACTCGGCTGAGCGGAAGCCTGCTGCGCGCGCAGGATGCCATCCGTCATCACGAGCGACGCGATGAAGATCAAAATGGTGAAAAGAGTCTTCTTCATGATTCTCCTTGGTGGCGTGTCTTGGCGAAGCCCATGCCGACTGCAATAATCTGTTCGTCTGGGATCTCGGAATTCATTTCCCGGACGGCGGATAACATATAACGAAGCCCTTCGGATGGCAATCGAGCCTTCCCTGCCCGCTGCCCGCGAACGAGCTCACTCCCTACGTTCCCGGTATGGCCCGCCCCGGTGTGGAAGTCGGCGCGCCCAGCAAGTCATCTCCGGGACGCTCAACGATCGAACGGCAATTCGAAGTCTCCTACTTCCCGAATCGATCTGCGCCAGTTTGTTCACCCGATGTGCGTACTTCATTTCAGAGCCCGTGGCAAAACGGAGTCGCCGAGCGTTGGGTGGAAAACTGCCTGCACCACCTACTGGATCATGTGATTGCTTTGAACGAAGCGCATTTGAAACGGCTCCTCAGCGATTACTTCGGCTATTATCACGAGGACCGCACTCACTTGGGATTGGGTAAAAACACGCCAAGTAGCCGGGCTCGGTCAGCAGGACGGGGGCGTATCACATCATTGCCACGGCTTGGCGGGCTACATCATCGATACCAACGCGCCGCATAGCTTTCGAAGAGGCCACATCCTTTTTTGCAAGGGCACAACGATTGGCAAGAGAAGTGTTGCTTTTCAAGCCGTGGGCGATCCCTTCAAGGGCTACGATGCAATCTTGTGGTTCTTTCGCTAAAACTGAACTGTGAATTGCCGCTGTTTTTGGCCTGAATGGAATTTTGGCGAACGACAGGGCTCCGCCG
Source organism: Acidobacteriota bacterium (assembly GCA_003133505.1). GTDB lineage: Bacteria > Acidobacteriota > Terriglobia > Acidiferrales > UBA7541 > PALSA-278. The sequence continues at coordinate 2,636 of PKXT01000228.1, read as the reverse complement.
AACGGAGGACAGTGGAATCGGAGCCGGTGTCGCCAGCCAGAATAGCCTTATTAGGTTCCGTCTCATACGCCCAGCCGTATAGTTTCGCGGTGAGAGACGCTCCTACCCGGCGGAAGCCGATCCACCCATAATGAACTTGTCCGTTAATGGTAAACTTCACTCCCAGACTGCGGTTGGTGGTATTTATGAAATAGCCTTTTCCGGTGCTGCTGTGGGCTTCACGATAGGCCAAATTGCCCCACGTCGTAAAACTCCCCCCGCCGCCGATCCGCGTGCCTTCTGTCAATGCGGGCAAAAACTCTCTACCCCGCGAATACTGCTCCACTTGGCTTATATCTTTGCCCTGTCCATAAATTCTCAAGTCAAAGCTAAAAAATATAGTGGATATAAAATATTCGTATAAATTGAAATCAGCTACCCCATCGTTATTCAAATCAATTTCCAAAACTGGAGAGGCCCGCTGTAGAACAGCGTTGCTGGGCGTGAATACCACTTTGGCCTGCGCGGCAGAAGGCGCCCATCTGCTTCGGCGCTTTTGGTCGTCTTCCTGCCCCTGTCCTCCTTACAATCAGCCAGGAGTGCCGCATGTAGGAGCCTACGTCACTCCGCTGACGTTCCGTATGTCAGCGGCAAGCGGACGGTCGGTTGTTTGTTAAGCGGACGGTCCGTATTCGACGACTGCCACGGACGAATTGAGATTACCAAAATGCCAGGCAAAAATAAAAGCCCCGATTCTCACCTGAGAACCGGGGCTTTTATTTTTGGGTGAAGGTTAAGGGTAAAACCTGACGCAAAGGCGCCCAAAACGCACGGCACCGTTTAGGCTATTTTGATATGGAGCGCAAAGTCTCCCCCAACACGATCCGGACGGCGTGAATTCCGCGCGCGGCATCCAATGGAATAGTACCCGGCTGCGCTGTGGCCACGCCATCCACCTCTGACCGTGTAACTCCGCGGCAAACACCCTGCGGATTCTCGACCTTGATCTCATACACGGCCGAATGGTAGCGAAAAGTAATTGAGTAGCCGCGCCATCTGGCCGGAATGCACGGGTCGATGGAGAGGGTTTTGCCCCGCAAGCGGAACCCGAGAATCCATTCCAAACCGCCACGATACAGCCAGCCTGCCGAGCCGGTGTACCACGTCCACCCTCCGCGACCTTTGTGAGGCGGCTCAGAACTCACGTCCCCGGCGACCGCGTACGGTTCTGTCTTGTAGCGCTGGACATTGACACGCGAATTCGCGCGATTAATGGGATTCAGCATTTCGAAGAGTTCCGCGGCTTTGTCACCATCGCCCAAGGCTGCAAAACCGAGCATAGTCCAAACGGCGGCATGGGTATATTGGCCACCATTTTCGCGGATTCCAGGCGGATATCCCTTAATGTATCCGGGATTTTCTGTTGTTCTATCGAAGGGTGGAGTGAAAAGCAGGACCAGCCCTTCGGGCCGCCGTATTAATTGCTGATCAACGGAGGCCATGGCCCGCGATGCCCGGACACGTTCGGCCCCGCCGCTAATTACTCCCCACGATTGGGCAATCGAATCTATGCGACACTCCTGATTCTCCGAGGATCCCAAGGGTGAGCCGTCATCATAATAGGCCCGCCTGTACCACTCCCCGTCCCAGCCGGCCTTTTCGAGTGCGGCTGTTAGCGCCTTTACGTGAATACGCCAGGTTTCGGCGCGTTTGGATTCCCCGCGGTCATCCGCGATTTTGGCGCCCTCCCACAATACGGAATGGAGGAACCAGCCCAACCAGACGCTTTCTCCGTGGCCCCCCACGCCAACCCGGTTCATGCCATCATTCCAATCACCGGTGCCCATCAGCGGCAAATCATGCGCGCCCACGGCAAGGCCGCGATCCAGCGCGCGCGCGCAATGCTCAAACAAAGTGCCGCTTGTGGAAGACTCCCGAGGCAGAAAATAGGATTCATCCTGCCCGGCGGCGATCGCGTCCCCTTCCAAAAATGGCACGATCTCCTCCAGCACAGCGCGGTCTCCCGTCGTTTCTATGTAATGGACAACCGCAAAGGGCAGCCACAGGAAATCGTCTGAAATGCGCGTTCGTACCCCGCGCCCGGATGGGGGATGCCACCAGTGCTGAACGTCGCCTTCCAGGAATTGGCGCCCTGCGGCACGCAACAAATGTTCACGCGCGATACGCGGCTGCGCGACACAGAGAGCCATTACATCTTGAAGCTGATCGCGGAAACCATATGCCCCGCTGGCCTGGTAAAAGCCCGTCCGCGCCCACACCCGGCATGCCAGCGTCTGATAGAGCAACCAGTGATTAAGCAGAATATTCATGCTGGCATCGGGAGTCTGCACTTGCACGGCGCCGAGAGTCTCCTTCCATCCGGTGGTGACCTCGGCAAAGAGCCTGCTCAAGTCCGCCGCTCGATAGCGCGCCAGCAAATCGCGAGCTTTGCCGACGTCTGCCGCCTCGCCGAGAAAAAACACTATCTCGACGCTGGCACCGGCACGCAAATCAATGGCCGTCCGCAATGCGGCGCAGGCGTCGAGGTCGCTGCCGACCTTGCCAGAAAGCCGGGCATCCGGCTGCAATGCCGCGGGGTTGGCGGGAGAACCGTTACGTCCGAGAAACTCCTTGCGGTCTCCGGTCCAGGAAGTCTG
>PKXT01000056.1 GCA_003133505.1 Acidobacteriota bacterium | reverse complement strand
AAGATGTGAAGCTGTATGGCGAGCTGCACCGGTTCATACCTGCGCTGGCGGCGTGGAACGGGGCGCAAGTGGTGGAGGTTCCCATAACGAACGTGGACCGGACAGGCGGGAAATCGCACTACGGAATTTCACGGACCTTCCGGGTGATGTTCGATTTGTTGACGATCCGATTTCTGATCCGTTACATGTCGAGGCCGCTGCATTTTTTTGGCCCGACAGGGGCGCTGGCGATGTTGGGGGGCGCGGGGATATTATTCGGCCTCCTGGTGGATAAATTGTGGCTGGGAACGGATATATTCATGCACCATGGTCCGCTAATGGTTTTGGGAATGATGTTGACTCTTTTCGGCATGCAATTGCTGGCCATCGGGCTGCTGGGCGAGTTGATGACGCGGACTTATTTCGAGGCCAATGAGAAGCCCACCTACAGGATCGAGCGGATCGTTAGAGGCGCGCTAGCGCGCCGGTAGCGGCGAAGTGAACGATGCGAGATTTTATAGGGTCCGGGACGTTTGGCGGAGAGGTTCAGATTCAAGTTCAGATAAAGGAGCAAGGAGAAAAATGAAGAAGCCGTGGATGTCTCTGGTATTGACCGTAGCGGGTGTGGCGACGGCGGGTGCGCTGGCATTTGGCGGCGATACGCCGTGGATGAGCAAGCCATACCAAGAATGGACCCAAAAGGACGTGACCCAGATTTTGCAGGATTCGCCATGGGCCAAATCGATTCCAAACGTTGGCGGCACGTTAAGCCAGCATGGCAATACCGGCTTAGGCGGAACGGAGCCGACCGCAAGTCCTGGGGGCGCTCCTGGCATTTTGCCGGGGGAGCACGGGCCTGACCTTAGCGATGATCGAACGCCGAAGACCTATCTCGTGCTGTGGTGGTCGGCGAAAACGGTACGCGAAGCGGCGGCGCGCCGGGAAGTGCTCACCGGACAACTGCCGGCCGATCAGATGGATAAGAGCGTGACCGCCAGCCCCGGTGATTATGAAGTCCTGGTGCAGGGCGTGGACATGTCGATTTTTGACCGGCGTCCGGAACAGGCCTTTATGGATAAGGCATTTCTTCAGGCCAAATCGTCGAAACAGAAGATTGCGCCAACCAAGGTGGAATACCTAAAGGATTCCAATGGCAATGTGACCTCCGCTATATTCCACTTTCCCGGAAAGCAGGCCGGAGGGCAGGTGTTTACAGCCAGCGACAAGCGAATTGACTTCTATTGCCACGTGGGCGATGGCACAATCAGGACATCGTTTGACCTGAGTAAAACGACGGATCAGCAGGGGCTAGATCTCTAGCCGCCGTATTGGAATTAATTGAAATCCTGGCACCGAGTCTGGGAAAATCCAGACTAGGAGGCAAACATGCAATTGCGAATAGCGTCACGAGTCTTTACCGCCGGGGAAACGATTGTGATGGCAGGGGGTGCGCTGGCGTTAGGCGGGAGCGCACCCTGGAAAGACAAGCCCTATGAGAAGTGGAGCCAGAAGGACATAGTTCTGATCCTCCAGGATTCGCCCTGGGGAAAGGCGGTGCCCTATGTCGGCGGCACTATGCACCAACTGGGCAACAACAACCTGGATGAGATGACCGGTTCGGTAGGGTCGGGCGGCATTGTACGCGGGGGCGCGGGTAGCGGGACGTTCGTACACCCTGGGGCCGGATTTAGCGCCATCCTGCCGGCTGAACACGATACCGTGTTGAACGATCCCAGAAAGCCCAAGACGTATTATGTGTTGTGGTACTCGGCGCGAACGGTTCGCGGAGCCGAAGCGCGCCAGGCCATGCTGGCGCGACAAGCGACCGAGGAGCAGATGAAGCAATGGGTGTCCAGCGCGCCCGCGGATTATGAAGTAATGGTGCGAGGGTTGGACATGTCGCTTTTCGACGAGCGCCCCAAGCAAAGCTTTCTCGATAAGGCGTTCCTTCAGTTCACGTCTTCCGACCATAAGACTATGCCGACCCAAGTGGAATATCTGAAGAAGAAGGACGGCCATGTGATTTCAGTGATATTCCACTTTCCGACCAAGAGCGCCTCAGGTGAACCGTTGTTTTCGCCTGAGGCGAAGCGCATTGATTTTTACTGCCATGTGGCGGACGGCACGATTCGGACGTGGTTTGAACCCAACACGATGGTTGACGCTCAGGGACTGGATCTCTAGCGTTGGCGCGAGGCCGCGCAGAGCGCTGAGTGGGGGTGCAATCCGCATGATGAAGGGGTGGCCGGTGAAGGGCATGGTGATTTCCAAGGCGCTGGCGCTTTTATCAGCCAGCGTCATTACTGGCGGGGCCTTGGCCCTTTGCGGAAGTGTGCCATGGAAGGACAAACCCTATGAGAAGTGGACTCAGAAGGACATCGTTCTGATTCTCCAGGATTCGCCCTGGGGAAAGGCGGTGCCCTATGTCGGCGGCACTATGCGCCAACTGGGCAACAACAACCTCGATGAGACGGATGGTTCGGTGGGATCGGGGGGCACGGTTCAAGGCGGCGCGGGAAGCGAACATACAGGAAGTAACGGGGCGGTAACGGGCGGCGGATTTGGCTCGATCCTGCCGGCGGAACACGATACCGTGTTGAACG
>PKXT01000119.1 GCA_003133505.1 Acidobacteriota bacterium | reverse complement strand
GGAATCCAGGGCCTTGCCTTCCCGCACCTCTTCAATTGTCGCTTGTTGTTTCAACGGACGCGCCATCCTGTTTTTTTTCTTGAGTTCCATTTTAGGCGGCGGGTGGAGGAAGGGTCAAACGGCAGCAGCGCAGGAGATTAGGGAAATTACTGAGGACAGCTCTATCCGCACACGCCAATAGCGAATGGCAGTGGGCAAGGTCGTCCGAGGGGGCGGTCCAGGACTCCACCGGGCCATGCAATGTCGCTATAGAGCCTCGTATCACGAGGCTTTTATTTGCTATCCGGCTCCCACCGATGCGGCCATTCCCCGACGGTGCTGGAAACAGTCGCGGCAGTAAACAGGCCGTCCCTGCGTGGGTCGAAAGGGAACTGTGGTGGATTTTCCGCACTGCGAGCAGGTGGCTTGGGTTTCGGTGCGCAATGCGCCCTGTGAACTGGCGCTGTTGGCACCGGCGCCCGAATCGCGGGCACGCATGGTCTTACAGGGCTTGCACCGCTTGGGCTCATTTTTGAAACCCTTGTCGGCGTAAAAAGACTGCTCACCGGAAGTGAAGACAAACTCCGCTGCACAATCGGCGCACTTCAATACTCTATCGTGATATTCCATGTATTGCTCCGGGGCCTTGCTGGGATAAGGAGAGGAGCGTTATGAAGCCCGCCGGCCAACACGCGCCATGCTGAATTATAGGTGCGAGATGGCCGGCGAACGATGCTTTAGAGAAAACCACAACGTGCGATTACTCTACATCGCGGCGTTGCTTTTTGCGTAAACGCTTGCGAGATAGCGCCTGCTTGGCGCGGCGCCTCTCTCCCGGCTTCAAATAATAGCTGTGGCGCTTTATTTCCTTGATGATGTCTTCGCCCTGCACTTTACGTTTGAAGCGACGGAGAGCGCTTTCGAGGCTTTCTCCCTCCTGAATAATGACTTCCGCCAAATAAATTCACCCCCAATTTCATTTCACGTGATTCCAGTTGGGAAAATGAATCAAGCTGTTACAAAAGAGCAAGACCCGTTCACTCAAGCAGAATCCCGGCTCTCTATGTAGCGGTACTGGGCCAAACAAGTCAAGCAATAAATTTTAGACAGAATAATGACATTTGAGGTACCCCCGTAACGATACCAGCAATAGCGTTGAAACCTTGGCCACAAGTGTTCGCGCCAGATCGCGGAATGGTGGGATATTGCGAGCATTTAGGTCTAAGAAAGGGTGAAAATACGCGCCTAATGCTAACAGTAAGAGGGACAGTGAAAGAAGGAAATAAGAAGTTGGCTAAAACTACAAACGTCGTTTTAGGGATGGGATACGCGCAAGGAGAAGCCACTGCCGCCCTTGGCCTAACTTACAATAAACCGCTGGCTCGATATAGAAGTGGCTTGCATCTGCTGCTAGAATGGCAGCGAATGGGGGCCAAGCGGCAACAGCCGGCCTGAACCTTCGACTGCAAGGGCGTCCAGGACGCAAATGTCGCACAGCGCTCCCCTTCGCTCCGGTCAGGGCGAACGGGACATGTGATCGCCGCTATATAAATGCCAAAAACGGCACTGATGAAAAACGTGATGGGGGTGCTACTGGCAGGCGGCCAGGGGGAACGGCTGTGGCCGCTGACGCGCGATCGCGCGAAGCCGGCGGTGCCCTTCGGCGGCGTCTACCGGATCATTGACGTCACACTATCGAACTGCCTGAACAGCGATTTGCGACGCGTGTTCGTGCTGACCCAATACAAGGCGCTGAGCCTGAACCGGCACGTGCGGCGCGGGTGGAGCGTGCTGATGGGTCATGGAGACTTCATCGAAGTGCTGCCGCCGCAGATGCGCGTGTCGCAGCACTGGTATCAGGGGACAGCGGACGCGGTTTATCAAAACATCTATTCCATCGGCAGCGAGCAATCTCATTACGTGCTGATTCTTTCCGGCGATCACATTTACAAAATGGATTACCAGAAGATGCTGGCGCAACACGTGGAGTCCGGCGCGCAGGTGACAGTCGCGACACTGGAGACAACTCCCGAGGAATCGGCCGGGCGGTTTGGGGTGATTGAAACGGACGCCAACTGGCGGGTGGTGGGGTTCGAGGAAAAGCCGACGGAGCCGAAAGTCTCGGCGGTCCATCCGGGCAAGGTTAACGCTTCCATGGGTGTATACATTTTCAACACTGAATTTTTGCTGCCGACGCTGATTGAAGACGCGGAAGATCCCGCGTCAGGCCATGATTTCGGGCACGACGTGTTACCGCGAATTTTAAATAAACATGCTGTATATGCCTACAATTTTCGCGACGAAAATAAAAAGGAAACTTCATACTGGCGCGACGTGGGGACGCTGGATGCCTACTATGAGGCCAATATGGATCTGGTGAGTGTATCGCCGGTATTCAACTTGTATGACAAGACTTGGCCGCTGCATACCTGGCAGCAGCAATATCCATCGGCAAAATTCGTATTCGCGGACGCCGACAGGCGGGGATTCGCGCTGGATTCGCTGGTATCGGCGGGGTCCATTGTTTCGGGGGGCGCGGTGCGCAGCAGCGTGCTGGGATATGACGTGAGGGTGAACAGCTATTGCGACGTGGAAAGCTCGATTATATACAACCACGTCAAGGTTGGCCGGCGTTCGCGAATCCGTAACGCCATTATTGATCGCCATGTGGATTTGCCGGAAGGCACGGTGATTGGCTATGACGTGGAGTCAGATCGCGCGAAATACCACGTGACCGAAAGCGGTGTGGTCGTGGTGGTGCGGCCGGAGTCCTTGCTGGAGGAACCGGAATAGCAGACAGTTGAAAGATTGTTTTGGCCTGAAATTTGGAGCGGAAGGCTGGTCACATTTGGCGGATTCTGCGCACACCATAGCTTATGAAAATCGGTTTGGGCCGGCGGTGGAGGCGTTTCGCGCGTTCCGCCCGGAATATCCGCGCGAACTCTTCGAGTTGATTCTGTGCCAAGTGCCGGAGGAACGNNAGTGGGCCGTGGATATGGGATCGGGCACGGGCCTTTCAGCGCTACCGCTGTGCCGATGGTTTCAGGAAGTGATAGCCATGGAGCCGGATCCGCAAATGGTTGAGGACCTATTGGCTCAAAAGGCGTCGGAACCAGAATCGAAACAAGCTGGACAATATGCACGGTTGACCGTTCTGAACAGCACAGCTGAGGAGTGCGAGCTGGAGGCGGCGTCAGCGGACCTGGTGACTTCGGGCACGGCGTTTCATTGGATGGACGGTCCGCGCGNNGCGGCCGGGCGGCGTGCTGGCGGTTTACGCCTATCCGGTTCCAAAGTTGGCGGGCGCGGTGGATGCGGTGGTGCGGCGGGAATTCGAACTGCATTGGGGCCAGTACCGCCATCCGCGGCTGGATGATGAAAATTACACTGGCAGGACATTTTTAGCGCATAGCGGGTTAAGCGATTTGCGCGAGGTAAAGATTCCCAACGTGGTTTATTTCTCACCAGAGGAAGCGGTGGGTTTCTCGCGGTCAACATCTTACGGGAGCGCGTATATTCGCACGCTGGCGGATCCGGAACCGTATTTCCAGGAACTGCTGGCGGCATTTCGCGAAGCGAGCTGTGGCGCGCCGATTGCGGCGGATTTCGAGTTGTCGGTATTTATGGGGCGCAATCTGTAACAGGGCGAGAGATCGGGATTCAGTATTTGCCGCGGTAAGGTAACCCAAGCAGCCAACCTAGAGGAGAGATTATGTCCGCGAAGATTGCGAAGATCCATGCACGCGAGATTTTGGATTCGCGGGGAAACCCCACGGTGGAAGCGGATGTGACGTTGGAGGGNNTGCGCGACGGCGACAAATCGCGGTACCTGGGGAAAGGCGTACAGCATGCGGTGGCGAACGTGAACGGCCCACTGGCGGATGCGGTGCGAGGGATGGACGCGACGGATCAGCTCGCGCTGGATGCGCGAATGAAGGACGCTGATGGCACTTTCAACAAGGGCCGGTATGGCGCGAATGCAATTCTGGCGATTTCGATGGCAGCGGCGCGCGC
>PKXT01000212.1 GCA_003133505.1 Acidobacteriota bacterium | reverse complement strand
AAATCCCCAGAAATTTCCCATGCCCCGGCGAACCCAGGCGTAATATCCCCCTTCCGCCGGGATCGCGGCGGAAAGCTCGCCAATCATGTAGGCAGTGGGAAGGCTCCAGATGAGCGGGGTGACCAGCAGGATCAAAATCGCGCCGGCATACCCCGCGCCATGGACGATGTCTTCGGTACCGTAGGCNNCAGAGTCAGCAGGCCGGAGCGATTTTTGAATCGCGGGGCGATGGAATTTTCGGGACCAATGACTGGAGTGGCTGGCTTCAATTTCAGTCGCGCTCTCGAGGGAGGAAATAACCAACCTTTCCGGCGCGGATGAATTCGCGACGGGTGATAAGGCGGTTGATGAGAAAGAATACGCGCATCCGCGCAAGCTGCAAGAAAAACATTTCGACCGAGGAATCTTCGCGTGCTATTCTAATGTCAGAGGCGAAGGAGTTCGCCCTTAAGCGCTGTCCCCTTCTGTGAGCCGGGACAGATGATGACTCCTGCGAGAGCATCTGCCACCCCGGCCATGTCCAAATTTCTCCCAGAATCTCATTCACAAGAGTTGCGGCAGAAGTGTATAGCCGCGCTTACAGGCTTGCGCTCATGAGCCATTCGCTAATTCCTGCCGCATCGGGGAGAGCATCGGCGGAGTCCGACCTTCTAGCCCTGGCGTCGAAAATCATCGAACGTTTCGCCCTGCGGGATTTGGAAAGCTTGCTGCGGAGCATTCAACAGCAACAGCGAAAGACGGGACTTAACGTCGCGGTTCTGGGGCGATTCAAATCCGGAAAAAGCAGCTTCTTGAATCACATTATCGGGCGCCGACTGCTGCCTGTGGGAGTGTTGCCCGTTACCTCGGTGGTTACGACCCTCAACTTTGGCCCAGTGGAATCGGCACATGTGGTTCTTTTGAATGGCGAGACGCGCCAAATAAATATTGATCAGGCGGGTGAGTATATAGCAGAAACAGAAAATCCACACAACGTTAAAGGCGTTCACGAAGTCAGCATATTGCTGCCATCCTTGCAGCGCTTTTGCGGTCTTACGTTTGTTGATACGCCCGGTCTCGAAAGTATTTTCGCCCACAATACCGAGACGTCAATGGCATGGACACCAAACGTGGATCTGGCCCTGGTAGCGGTCAGCGTGGATTCTCCATTGACTCCGCAGGACCTAAACCTCATCAAGCGGCTGCATCAATTCACTCCCAAGGTTGCGGTATTGCTCACCAAGGTGGATCGCCTGGATGACACCGGCCAGGAAGAGGTCCTACAGTTCGTCATAAGGCAACTGCGCGAAAAATTTCAAGCGGATATTCCGGTCTTTCCCCACTCCATCCATAATGGATATGAATCGCTGGGGCGGCAGTTTGAGGCTCAATACATCCTCCCGACACTGGAATCCTTCCAGGAAAACCAAGCAGCGATCATGGATCGAAAGTTGGAAACGCTGCTGCGGGCCATTCACGACTATCTGAGGCTGGCACTGAAGGCTATGGAAATGGAGGACGCCGATCGCGACACACTCAGATCGGAAGTTCTGGAAACAGGGCAATCCATTGCGGACAGGAAACTTGGAATTCACCTGATGGCCAGACATGCCGCCGGGAAAACTCGCCCCACTATCGAACACCATTTCGAGAAAAACATACGGCCCCAACTGCAGAGAGAACTAACTGAAAAGCTGGACGGCATTTTTCCCCAATGGCGAGAAGGCTTTGGGCGGACGCTCCAAGAATTTGAACAATGGCTGCGCAGCGAGCTAAAGGAGAGGTTGAACGAGGTGTTAACAGATGGCGCTGGCATCGCCAGGCTACCTCTGGAAGAATTTGCGCGTCAGTGCGAAAGCAGCCTGCAATTATTTCGCGACCAGGTATCCGAAACCGTCATGCGAGTTTTCGGCACACCGCTACGCACCACGGAGAGCGTGATCGAACTCGAAGCGCCGCAGTCGCCGGATATCTCGGTTGGCAGGATTTTCGACCGCAACTGGGAACTGCTTTCGGTATTGATTCCCATGTGGATATTTCGGCCCCTAATCGAACGCCACTTCCGCGATAAGGTTGCGCACGAAGTTTACAAGAATCTATCGCGGCTGACTTCACAATGGGAGGCGGCAATCAACGACGCCATATCGAAAACGGAACAGGAAGCCAAACGAAAGATGGACGACCTGGTGTTCACGGTGCGGGGATTGCTCGCCAACAGCGATTTCCGGACAAGAGAATTGCTCCTGTCGTACCTGAATCAATTGCCGGGTGAAAACGGGGCGCTCGCCGGTCGCAACGACCAAGCCGTCGGCAATGTCACGAATGGATCGAATCACTCTCGATTGGACGAATCGGGCGGCGGGCCGGACCGGGCCAAGCCAGGAATCAGTTTGGAGCACAGGCCGGTTGGTAAAATAGAATGACCCCTCCTGAAAATCCGGGCGCCGCGGGACTGAATGAAAACCAAGAGCGTCGCTTGCGCATCACGTGCCAGCACATCGATCGCTTGTTGTCCAACATTGAAAATATCCTAAACGCACCTGCCCTACCGATGGCATTTCCACGTTATGCACCGGACGTTGCGCCGGAGGTTCGGCTTTCCTTGGAAGATCACATCCGCCGAATCCGCACTCAACTGCGAGCGGCCCTTGCTTCGGCCGGCATTTCGGACGGGATGTCCCCAATTTCCGCTAGTCACGCAATCCAAACCACATTGCTCTACATGGAGGTCGCGGCGGAAGAACTGGCGCCCCGATATATGCGCGGCTATGGACCTTTGTCTGATGAGGCAGCCACGAAAGTCGGGGGCATCGCCAACGAACTAGCCCAATTGGTAAAACAGGCGCGGGGCGTGCTGGAGCACAATTAGAAAAACGGCGCGCCTCATTGGTTGGTTACGAGCGCGCACCATCCTGATGCACGTNNGCTGGAGAGCGCACTCCTTCCTGGTGCACATAGCGAATCACCTCGACCTCGGACATTGCAATCAGCCCTTCATCCACCATCTGATCCAGAAAGGGAAGCAGTGTCTGTATCTTTTCCTCGGAATCAATCACGCTGACCATAATCGGCGCATCTGAGGAAAAAGAGAGAAGGTGGGAGCGGTGAATCAGCGTGCTCGCGCCGTATCCTTCGATGCCGCGAAATACGGTGGCTCCTGCTATGTCAAGCTCCCGGCATTTTTCAACGATGGCGCGGTAAAGAGGCTTATCCTTCCACTTGTCGTCTTCGCCGAAATGAATGCGCAGCATCTTTGCCCTACCTTCGAGCTTCATTGCCGCGCCTCCTGCGCAATTCCTTCCTGCTGTTGGTTGTGCGTGTATTTGATGATGTCAACATCGGAAAGAACGACCAGGCCCTGCTGAACCATGGTATCGAGAATCGGGAAATATGCCCGAAGCTTTTCTTCGCTGTCCACCACCGAGAGCATCATCGGCCGGTCATGCGAGAGATTCAGCGCTGTTTCCCTGTGAATGCGCCGGTTGGCGCCATAGCCGAGAACCCCTTCATAGACTGTGACCCCGGCGATGTCGTTCGCGCGCATGCTTTCCATTAGGGCCTTGTGCAGCGGCTTGTCGTGCCATTTGTCGTTCTCGCCCACAAAAATTCGCATCAGCTTCGCTTTACCCTCACGCCGGACCGACGGACCCGCGATATGGGGAGATTTCTTGCTCGACAACTCCGACGGCTTGATTACGGTTGTGTCCTGGATTTCAATCAGTCCCGTGCCGGCCATTTCGCTCAATTTTGGCAGCAGCTCCTCGACTTTTTCCGCCGATTCGATGAACTCGATTCTCATGGGCAGATTTTCCGTGAGCACTTCGATCCGCGTTGTATGCATGTGATGGTCAGCGCCGAATCCGGCGACGCCGCGCACTACATTTGCCCCAGAGACGCCTCGATAGAACAGAAAGTCCAGAATCGCAGAATAGAGCGATTGCTTGTGGTACACGTGGTCTTCACCAACGTATATCGTGACCTTCTTGGCGAGCCCGGCTGTCAGCATACTGCCTCCCCAAAAACGTGTTCGACTGGTAAAATAATATTCGCGCCCGGCAAATTTGTGGCGTCGCTTCCTGCTTTCACGAGATTGTCCTTCCAGTGATAACACCCAACCAAACCGACACGAAACCCACAACGACGCTCAAACCCACGTTCAAGCCGGCCACCAGCAGTTCGCCATCCTGTATGTTGCGGAATGTCTCATACTCAAAGGTCGAGAAAGTTGTATACGCTCCGATGAACCCAATGGGAATCAAATACCTCCAGTTCGGGCTCCAGTGAGTTCTTTCCGCAAGAAGCGTGAGTATGAACCCAATCAAGAATGATCCCGTGCAATTGATAATGAACGTACCGTAGGGGAACCGCGTGCCCATTCGGTTGCTGATGTACCCGCCCAGCCAGAAGCGCGCAATCGCGCCGATGAAACCTCCGATCCCCACCATCAAATACTTGTTCATGTGACCCACCGGAATTTTCCTTGATGAGCAGTGGCCCACGAAATGGCGGGCCACTGCCTCCATATTATCCTGCCGGACTGTTGGGCGCGTCCCAGATTGTTCCGAACCGTCAAACCCGACCAAAATCCTTTTAAATTGAGAATCTCGCCGTCCCTTCAATGATCAGTTGCGCGACGGTCCCTACAACGATTCCCGTCAAAGCCGTGGAAATCTTGAACCAGATTGCCAGCAGTGTGGCGATAAGGGCCAATCCGATCCATAAGGAAGCTAATGGCCAGACATTCGGCATGTCAGTCCTCGCTTCTGATTTTCCTACAGGACATTGCCGAACAGACACGACCCCGTGACAATGCCTTGTCAGGAGTCATCATCTGTCCCTGCATGGAGGGGACAGCGGTTAAAGGGTGAACTCCTTCACCACTGTGGCTATGGTACTTCGACTGCCCCGATTGCGGCAACCGATTTCTCAAAATCCTTTGCTTGCAATCTGCAGTCATGTCGGTGACAGATGACGTTTTGAGATCTAGCTCGTAGGCGTCTGCCGTGCCCGACAGGGACCTTTCAGGAACCGCGCTGGCGCTCCCACGGCTGGCAGATTAGCTCCACACGGTCAATCATCACTTCCACTTCCTCAAAGGTTGGCTGGTCGCGCAGATGAACAGCCTTATTCCGCGTTTGCCAGATACGGCGCAATTCGGCGACGTGCTCCAGCGACAGATAGCCGTCCCCAGCCAGCCGGTCAAGCAATGATTCCACAGCGCCCTTTTTGGGAACGAACTCCTGCCGGTAAAAACGCCGCAGCGCCACGCGCAGTAGGCGCTCGTATTCCGCCGCCGCAATCATCGCGGCCAGCACAGGAGTGGTGGGCAGTAGAATGCGGGCCAATTCCAGCGGACCATGATTGCGCAAAATTGGCGCGAGGGCGTGCTGCGTATGCCGACGCTGAATCCATATGTCATCTTCAAAGCCGCGCCGGGCCTTTTCCGCTTCCACGGTACCGGCTATTCCACGGCTGATCTGGTCATAAGCCCACAGCGCCATTTCGGTTTCAGCCACCGAGGACAGCCGGAACTGCTTCCGCCATTCGCTTAGCTCCTCGCAGAAGGCGACGAAGAGATCCATTGCCGTGGGTCTCTGAATCTGCAAGAGGTAGGTCATCGTAATACTAAAAATGCCAAATCTTTCCGGATGAACGAAGCGCAACACGACTGAGGCCTGCGACAGGCCGCCGAGCGCGTTCACCAGTTGTTGCACCAAAGGGCGAACGTCCGCGGGCAGCGGCGACAAGTACAAGCGCTGCTTGCGTAGCGCCATATCCAATTCCTTTTCCGACGGAACCTTCCAATAACCCGCATGAGGCGTGGTGTCATGGTTAAAAATATGGATGACATCCTTGGCCACCAGCCAGCGTTTTCCTTCACGCAACTGTGCAAGCCTCTTTTCCACGGCGCCGAAGTTGTACCGGTGGCCGTAGCGAAGCTCGCAAACTTCAGCGAAGCGATCGAGATAGGACTTGAGATCGAAACTCATGAGCGGGATGCCAGCATTTGAGTTTAACGGCTAAGTACTTTAGCGGCAAAGATTCGATGCCTAGGGTTTTGATGATGACCAAATACAGAATGTGCCGGATTCAATAATCTCGCCACAATTACTAGGCTGGTATAGCAGTCTGCCAGATTGATTGGCAATGGAGATTCTATGACCGGGACAGGCAATCAGCAAAAATGCTCCAAATGCGGGCGGAGTTTCAACTCGTCCGAGGAATTGCGGGAGCACGAAAAGAACTGCAAATCGAAATAATCCCGCTGTCTTCTCACAATCTTCGGTTATTGGTATACAAGCCCCGTTGCGGCGGGAGTTAAACCTCATGGAACGCAGCGGGGCTTTTCCATGTAAGGTTCGCAGTCTTCTATTGCGTGGGCGGAAGATTCTCGAGCGATTTTACACGAACGACGACAAATACCCTTGCGATTTTTGTAGTTCCTTTAGAATCCTTGGCTGTCAGCGTGTAAGTGGTGTCTTCTGTCGGGGACACCGGCACGCACCGGCTGTAGGACGGCCAAACATGGCCGGCATCAGGCACGATGCTCACTTTTTGGGCATTGGAAACGCCATAACATAATTGTGCCGTCTCGCCGCGGTGAATAGCGCCCGGCATGGCATAGAAACTCAGGATACCGAACTGCGTCCCACCCAGCGCGTCAACCGATCTTTGAGCCTGAGTGCGCTGGGCCATCGCTGTTTTCGCCGTCGCTTCCAGCTTTAAAGTCCGGGTGTCATGCCAGCGCGAAAAAATAACTCCGCCGGAATATAGGGCCGCCAATAAAATCGCAATCCCTCCACCCAACCACACCTTGCGAACGACCGCTGAGGAATTTGGTTCTACATCCATGGGTTTGCCATTGCTGGTTAATGAGGAATTTTACACAGCCCGAGGTGGCCGCGGTTAAGATGCTTTCTCTTCGGCATAAATCAGATATTCCGAGTATGGACCCTTGAAGTCTTCGACGCGTCCATTTTCAAAACGCCAGATGCGAGTGGCCACTTCATCAATTACATCGTAATCGTGGGTCACCAGAAGCACGGTCCCTGGATATTTTTGGAGCCCGATATTCAGGGCGTTAATCGACTCCAGATCCAAGTGGTTGGTGGGCTCGTCCAGCACCAGAAAATTTGGTTGCAACAGCATGAGGCGACAGAAAATCAGCCGGGCGGCTTCTCCGCCGGAAAGGGCCCGTGTGGGTTTCAGGGCGTCTTCACCGCTGAAGAGCATGCGTCCGAGCAATCCCCGCAATTCTTCCTGCGTTGCTCTCTGATCGAACTGATGCAGCCAGTCAATCACCGTGGTGCCCTTGACGATTGAATCAGCGTGATCCTGCGCAAAATACCCGACGGTGACCTCATGTCCCCACGCCGCCGAACCGCCGTCAATCGTAAATTGCCTGTCGGTGTCTTCCAGATATTCGCCCGCGCTGCGTATTAGAGATTTCAACAGGGTAGTCTTACCCGAACCATTGCGCCCGATCAGCGCGATTTTCTCGCCTCGAGATATGCTCGCAGAAAACGGCCGCAGGACTTTCAGGTCGTCATACGATTTTGCGACGCTCTTGATCTCCAGCGGATGGCGACCCGACGCGCGCTTCATGTCAAAACGGATGTAAGGCCGCTGGATAT
>PKXT01000286.1 GCA_003133505.1 Acidobacteriota bacterium | reverse complement strand
GCGCCTGCGCTGGCGGCCGGCAACACCGTCATTCTAAAACCCGCGGCGCTCACTTCGCTGAGCGCGTTGCGTTTCGCCGAAATCGCGCAGGAAGCTGGATTGCCCGATGGCGCGCTGAACGTTCTTACCGGATCAAGTGTTGGCAAGGCTCTGGTCCGCCATCCGGGTATTGACAAGATTGCCTTCACCGGAGGCACTGCGACCGGTCAGGATGTGATGCGCAACGCCGCGGATACCCTGAAGCACATCACTCTTGAATTGGGGGGAAAGTCTCCGAACATAGTTTTTGCCGACGCTGACCTCGAACAGGCTGTGCGCGGTGCGACCAATGGCATCTTCTATGGCAAAGGGGAAGTTTGTGCGGCGGGCTCGCGCCTTTTCGTCGAAAAGAAAATTCACGATGAATTTATCGCCAAGCTCGCCGATCGCGCGAAGAAAATGGTGGCCGGCGACCCCATGGACCCCAAGACGCGTTTTGGCGCGCTGGTCAGCGAGCAGCAGATGAATAACGTCCTTGGCTACATCGAGAAGGGCAAAGCGGAGGGGGCGCAAGTGGTCGCGGGCGGCGGAAAGGCCCAGGTTGGCGACGGGCGTGGCTGTTTCGTGCAGCCCACGGTTTTTGACGGCGTGACCAACGACATGACTATCGCGCGTGAAGAAATCTTTGGCCCGGTGCTGGCGGTGATCACCTTTGAAGATGCTGAAGACGCCATCCGCCAGGCCAATAACACCGACTACGGCTTAGCCTCTGCCGTGTGGACTCGCGACATCGGCAAAGCCCATCGCGTCGCGTCGCGCCTGAAGGCCGGCACGGTGTGGATCAACACATACAACAATTACGATCCGGCCGCGGCATTTGGCGGTTACAAGCAAAGCGGCTATGGCCGCGAATTGAGCATGCACGCGCTGGAATACTACACCCAGGTAAAAAGCGTTTGGGTGAATTTGAAAGATTAGCTGCAACGCCGGGGGCATGGCACAAGCGTTAAATCATGCGGACTTTGCCTGATTACTTGCGAAAAGGCATGCGGCTGGTAATGGTGGGCTGCAATCCCGGGGATCGGTCCGCGCGCGTGGGCCACTACTATGCCGGTCGCGGAAATATGTTTTGGCCGCTGCTGTATGAAAGCGGAATTGTTCCGGAACTGCTGGCCTATCAGGAGGACCGGCGATTGCTGGAATTTGGAATCGGATTGACGGATTTGGTGAAACGTCCCTCGCGAGCCGCGGAGGAAATTGAGCGACATGAATTTGCCGAGGGTCGTGTATTGCTGGCGCAAAAATTGACGGAGCTTCAACCCAAGATGGTGGCTTTCAACGGCAAGATGACGTATGAGTGGTTCGCCGGGCGGCCCTGCGCATTGGGCGCCCAGCCAACACCGCTCTATGGGGCGAAAGTTTTTGTGTTGCCGTCCACCAGCGGCAGGAATGCCGGCGCGGATCGCGGCGTGAAGATGCGATATTTTCGCGAGCTTGCCGAATTATTGCGCCGTGTGAACTGAAATGCCCTCGACCGTCCAATCCGTCACCATGGCGAATGTGCTCGAACATCGCTCTGGCAGTATTGTCACCTTACAGATGAATCGCCCTGACCGGTTGAACGCCCTCAATGTCCCGCTTGCGCGCGAATTGGCTGCCGCACTGAATCGCGCGGCGAAGGATGACGCGATTCGCGTGGTTGTGCTCACCGGTGCGGGGCGTGCGTTTTGCGCGGGCGGCGATCTGCCATTTCTTCGCGAGGCGCGTCGACGTAACGCGCCCAATGAGTTAAAGGATTTATTGGTCGCGGGGCGTGAAATGATACTCACCATCGCCACCATGCCCAAGCCCGTAGTCGCTGCCATTAACGGAGCCGCGGCGGGCGGGGGGATGAATCTGGCGTTGGCTTGTGACATCCGAATCGCATCGGAGACGGCGGTCTTCGCGGAATCCTTCGCCAATCTGGCGCTTTACCCTGATTACGGCGGCACATATTTTCTGCCGCGTCTTATTGGTCCGTCACGGGCCGGGGAGCTATTCTTTACCGGCGAAATTATTACCGCGCAAAAAGCGGAAAGACTGGGAATCGTCAGCCGGGTATTTGCCGCGGCCGATTTTGAAGCGGAAACCGCTCGCGTGGCCGAGCGGCTGTCGGTCGCTCCGCCGTTGCCGGTCCGCGCGATAAAGAATGCGTTACGCGGAGCTGACCTTGACGAATTGACGCGCGCCCTGGATGAGGAAAATCGCCATCAATTGGATTTCTTTATGTCCCAGGATTGCGCCGAAGGAATTGAAGCTTTTTTTGAGAAGCGCAAACCGAATTTTAGAGGCCACTAGGCTGCTGATCTGGCCGGCGTGCTGTGCAACACAAAATTTATTTTAGAAGAGGAGGAGTTCATATGCCGGCTGCAAGAATTTCNNATCTTTTCGGCGAGTGGCGAAAGGAAATCGGCGTCAATTATCCCGAGATTGCGAACTACAAATTTGAGGCCAAGTTTGGTCCCACTCGTTCGCAGGAAATTGAATTTGGCGCTTACAAGGGGCGTCCTAAATGGGAAAAAACCATAGATATTCCCGATCAGCGCATTCGCGACGGCCTGATGAATCTCATCATTTATCAGGGCGATACGGAATTCGCTTCGGTCGAACAGCAACGCGCCCTGTTTCAGACTCCTCCCAGCGAGCATGATCGCGCGTCTCTTTGCCGCGTGGTTACCGAGGAGATGCGTCACGGCTGGCAAATGTGTTCGCTGTTAATGTCACATTTCGGCTATGGCGGCCGCGTGGAAGCGCAAAAGATGTTGGAGCGCCGCGCATTCGAGCAGAAGCGTTTGCTGGGCGCATTCAATCAGGACGTTCGCAACTGGCTGGATTTCTTCACCTACACCGATTTCGTGGATCGCGACGGGAAATTCCAGNNGGCTGTCGTTCTTCATGTTCACGTACTTCACGGATCGCGACGGGAAATTCCAGCTCACCATGCTGAGCTATTCCGGTTTTGCGCCTCTGGCCCAGTCCATGAATCCGATGCTGAAGGAAGAATCCTTCCATCTGGGCACCGGCCACGACGGCCTGAAGCGCATCGTGCGCGCCGGAGTTGTGCCGCTGAATATCGTTCAGAAGTACATCAACAAGTGGATTCCCGTGAGCCTCGATCTTTTTGGCGTGGACCATTCCAGCTCCGCCCATTGGTTTTATGTCTGGGGACTCAAAGGACGTTACGACGAAGCCCAGACACAACAGGGCGCGGACCTCGGCCACATGAACGAGCATAGCCGCGGCCTCTTTTATCTGGAGTGCAAGAAACTCATTGACCAGATCAACAAGTACGTGCCCGCGGATCAGCCAAAGCTCTATGTGCCGGACGAGCGGTTTAACCGCCACATCGGCGAGTTTGCCGATGAACCTTATAGCGCGTCTGGTGATCTGCTGCCCGCCGCGAAATATGAGGAATATATGCGCGGAGCCGTTCCGCAGGAAGAGGATTTGGATCTGATTCTGCAAATCCAGCAAAACGAGCCAAAGTGGGTGGCCTCCAAAGGCGCAATGGAAGCGTAGATGGACGACTTGGAAATCATCCCGCGGGATGTGAAGCAGCGCCTGGAAAGCGGTGAACCACTGTTGCTGGTGGATGTGCGCGAGCCTTGGGAGCATCAGACCGCGCACATCGAGGGCGTGCGGCTGATTCCGCTTCGCGAAATTCCCGCACACATTGGCGACATCCAGAGTGCCGGCGAGGTGGTCCTTTTCTGTCACCATGGGATGCGCAGCCTGGATGCCGCCAATTGGCTGCGCTCACAAGGAATCGGGGGAGCCCGCTCTATGTCGGGCGGAATCGACCGCTGGTCTATTGAAATTGACGCCAGCGTGCCGCGTTATTAGCGCGCCTAGAGCGCCAGAATTCTCTACCCAAACGTGCAATCGCCGTCACGATATGCCAATCATAGACATCCACATCCATATCCAGCCGCTCGAAATGTTCAAGCCCAGCGCTCGCGCGCTGATGCAGCACGGGCGCAGGGATTATGAAACAGTAGTCAAATACTCCTCCGACCCGCGCGCTTTTTTGCAGTTTCTCGATCAAGCCGATATCGAACGTGCCGGTTTGATCAATTACGTCAGCCCCGATGTGATTGGATTTACGCCCGGCGTGAACGATTGGATTGCCAACTATTGCAAGACGGACCCGTCGCGGTTGCTGGCCTTCGGCTCGGTCCATCCTTATTACGTTACTGATGCCGGCGCGGAAGTGGATCGACTAGCGAGCTTGGGGATACGCGGGCTGAAGGTTCACCCGTCGCATCAGCTCTTTGCGCCCAATGCCTACCGTGATGGCAATTTGGGTTCGCTTGCGGCGATGTATGAACGCGCCCAGGCCCACCAGATGCCGGTGATGATCCATACCGGCACCTCGGTTTTCCCTGGCGCGCGAAATCTCTACGCCCAGCCGATGCTCGCCGATGACGTTGCTGTGGATTATCCCAATCTGGTGATTATTCTCGCGCACGGCGGCCGCCCGCTGTGGATGAACGAGGCGTTCTTCCTGGTACGCCGCCATCCCAACATGTACCTGGACATTTCCGGAATTCCGCCGCAAAAACTGCTCGAATACTTTCCACGCATTGAAGACATTGCCGATAAAGTTCTCTTCGGCACCGACTGGCCAGGGCCGGGGGTCCCGGGCATTCGCGGCAACATCGAAAAATTCAGGGCGTTGCCCATTAGCGGCGCGGCGCAACAGAAAATTCTCTACGACAACTCCGCGCGGATCTTTCCCTCGCGCTGATTTTGGGGCAAACAATGGAAATTAAGACAATTGCGGTAATCGGCGCGGGGACCATGGGCCGCGGGATTGCTTATGCCGCTGCGTTTGCGGGATATCGGACCATTCTCGAAGATGTCTCCTCAGTCATGCGTGAGCAGGGAATTGCTTATGTTTGCCAGAGTCTCGACGAAGGCGTCACTCGGGGTAAGGTCACGCCGGAACAACGTGATCGCGGAATCTCCGGGCTTTCCAGCGCCTCGTCCGTGGAAGAGGCTTGCCGTCCCGCGGAACTGGTGATCGAAGNNGGCGCGATTCTGGCCAGCAACACTTCATCGCTATCCATTACCGAAATGGCGGCCATTACCACCCGCGCTGAATTTTGCGTGGGGTTGCATTTTTTCAATCCCGTACCCAAGATGAAGCTGCTTGAAATCGTTCGGGCGCTGGAAACATCGGATTCCGTCATTGCTGCGTGCCAAGAGGTGGGTGAGCGCATGGGTAAGGAAGCTGTTGTCGTGCGCGAGTCGCCGGGGTTCATCACCAGCCGCATCAATGCGATGATTGGCAACGAAGCCTTTGCGATGCTGGAATCGGGCGTCGCCAGTGCTCGCGATATTGATAAAGCCTTGAAACTTGGCCTGAATCACCCCATGGGGCCTTTTGAGCTGGTTGACCTGGTGGGTTTGGATGTGCGGTTGAGCATTTTGGAGTATCTCCATAAGACCCTCGGCGAAAATTATCGGCCTTCGCCGCTGCTCGCGCAGTATGTGAAAGCGGGCCGCTTGGGCCGGAAGTCGGGCCGTGGCGTATATGACTACCCTGAAAATTCAGATCCGAAAGTCAGCGGGAAGTCCTAGACTGCTGCGCGCCGTCTAAACCCCTTTCGCGAGATCCCCCACTACATCCGATGGACCCTTTCGCAAGAATTGAATTGCAGCAAGGCGACCTGACCGAAATGGTCGTTGACGCAATCGTGAACGCCGCCAATAATGACCTGATTCTCGGTGGCGGAGTTGCGGGAGCCATCCGCCGGAAAGGCGGTGAGGAAATCCAGCGCGAATGCACGGCAATAGGCGCCGTTCCGGTCGGCGGCGCGGCTATCACCTCTGGTGGAAAACTAAAGGCTCGCTATGTAATTCACGCGGCGACCATGGGGGTTGGCGGCCGCACTTCCGCGGCTGATTTACGCAGTTCGGTGGCACATTCCCTCCGCATCGTGGAACAATACAGATTGAAAACCATTGCATTTCCGGCGGTCGGAACAGGAATTGCCGGCTTTCCCATGCGCGAGTGTGCGGAAATTATGCTGGGGGAAACAATGCGGCACTTACGCGGCAGCGCGCCTGGCGAGGCGGATACTGACGACGGTGGCGCTGGCTCAAGTCTGGAAAAAGTGCATTTTGTACTTTTCGACAGAGGCGCGCTCCATATTTTTCGTGACGTGTTACGAGCTATGAAGCGCGCCATTCCCTCCGTGCGCTCGTGAAGCCGCGCCTGCTATTTGTGGGCGCGACTGGTCGTGCCCGAGCCCCGATGGCGGCTGGGCTGGCAGCGGCTCTGGCTGGTGAAAATGCGGTAATCCACTGCGCGGCACTCTCGCCCGGGAAAATTCACCCGCTGGCGCTTGAGATTATGGCGGAGCGCGGCATTGTGCCCCTGGCTGCGGACCTCTGGAACGAAACGTCTGTAACCAATGATTGCAGTTACACTTTCTTACTGTGCGGTGAAGCCAACGGACGTTTTCCACCGACCGCGCCCCTCCCATCGAAATTAACCGATAGTACGCACCCAGAAAATCATGTGGGTGGCGGGGAACCGAAGTGGCTGGATTGGTCCTCCACGGATCCCCTGCGGGATGTGGGCGACGAGGCAGCGTGCCTTTCGCCGTTGCGCTCGTTCCGCAATGACATCGAGCGGAAGATCGCGCCGTGGCTCGCTGGGCAAAACCTGCTTTCCGCCGAAAATGCCCCGCTCCAGCGTGTGTGGCGGGAGCTGGCGCGTTACGAGCATCCGCTGTTTGACTGGGAAGCTGCTCCCGTCGGCGAAAACGTCGAAATTCGCATTCGGTTCAAACCACCGGCGGCACTGCGTCATGCCTACCTCTTTCAGTTGCGGCCTCGCGAGCTTGAGAACCGGCAATTTCCCTGGCTGTTTCAAAAACAGCTTTACGATTGCTTGCACGATTATGTAATTGAGCTGTTTTCCCGCAATCCTCAGCAGGACGAAGAGTGAACAGGGCGATCGTTACCACGAAGATTCGCTCCCCTCAGGGGCAACCGCGTACGCCGCTTGCGAAATTTCTCGCAAGGCAAATTCTTGAGAGTGGTCCAATTACTTTTGCCGATTACATGGCCGCATGCCTCTATCATCCGCGGTTTGGCTATTACACAGGGCCGGCCAGCGGAGGGCGGAATGATTATTTNNTTTTTGGGCGGCTGCTCGCTTTTCAGTTCCATGAAATGTGGCGCTTGCTGGATTCCCCCGCCGATTTTCTGTTGGTGGAGGCGGGGGCCGGACCCGGAGTGCTCGCGAGCCAAATATTGGATTATGCCGCTGGCCGGTTCCCACATTTTTACAAATCCCTGCAATATGTTGCCGTCGAAATTTCAGAACCGCGTCGCCAGTTGGTAGCCGAGCAGTTGCAAGCGCATATTGCGGCGCATCGTGCCCGGCTGCATTCCGAAACACCGCAGGAAATCACTGTGGGCTGCATCTTTTCCAACGAATTGCTGGACGCTCTGCCTGTTCATTTGATCGAGCGCCGTAATGGCGCCTTGGGCGAAATCCTGGTGAGTTGCGATGCACAGGGAATTCTTGCCGAAACGGTGGGTAATATTTCCGCCCCTGCCATCAATGATTATTTGGCTATCCAGAATGTCATCCTGGCGGAGGGCCAGCGCGCTGAAGCAGGCTTGGCAGCCGCCAGGTGGGTCAACGAGGCCGGCTCGCGGTTGAAACGCGGGTTCGTTTTCACGATTGACTATGGGTATGAAGCCGCCGAACTATACGNNTATACGGGGCGCGCCATCTTTCCGGCACGCTGCTCGCCTATCGAAACCATCGCATCGAGGAAAATCTGTTCGCCGCGCCTGGCGAGCAGGATTTAACCGCTCACGTGAATTTTACTGCTCTCGATCTCTGGGGCCGCCGAGCAGCGTTGGAACGCACGGGTCTGGTTTTTCAGAGTAATTTTCTGCTGGCGCTTGCCCGCGCGAATGATTTTGAGGGGCTTGAGGAAGCATCCATGACCGAGGCCCAACGATTTCAAGCCCGCCACAGCTTTACTACTTTGATTCATCCAGACGGCATGGGAGAAACATTCCGAGTGTTCATTCAGCATAAGGGGATTTCCGCGCCGTCACTGACCGGGCTCCAGCCCCTCTGAACGCGGAAATAAAGGCGCAAAGAAATTGATCTACGGCCGCTTGAGCACGGGCACGTTAGAAGGTGCCGTCGTGGGCGTGCCGCCGGAGGTACTGGCAGGCGATGTGTTCGGAGGCGAAGTTGCCGATGTGGTGCCTGCGGGAGGGGCGCCGGTCGCGCTGGTTCCCGCGCCGGACGTGGCGGTGCTTCCGTAGGGTTTGGCCAGATATTTTGCTACGGTCTCCTGTGCCTGGCCCGTGTCGTCTTTCAGGTGTTGCGCGCGGACGTATTCGTTGACGGCGCGTTCCCGCTGGCCGGTCACGTCAAAAATTTGTCCTAGGTAGATGTGACTCCACACTTCCACCCACCGGTAGCTGGAATCGAGATCGCCATCCAGAGAATCGCGGAAAGCATTCGCCGCAGCCTGGTAATTTTTCTGGTAAAACATCGCTTCGCCCATGCGGAAGAGAGCCAGGGAGTTATTGNNGCGCTTGCTGATAATCCTGAATGGCTTCGTAATAGCGTCCTTGTTCGGCTTCATTTTCGCCGCGCGCCACGGCAGCCATCACGCGAAGCCTGGGGCTCGACCTCAGCATATTATTGTTGGGGTCAAGGACTACCCCGTTTGGCTTCGGCCGTCCGAAAGTGTCAATCTCAAACCGTGAGGTCAGGCCCGTAATGTTGATAATCTCGGTTTCCGGATTGCCCTCGGTGTCTACGCGAATTTCCACCGGCATGTTGAATGCTTCCAGGCTCTGGGTGGCTTTGCCCACCGTCTTGAAGCCGCGGGCGGTGCGATATACGGTGTAATCCAGAGTGAATTCGGGGATACCGGTGGAATTAATCCACTGCGAAAAGAAAGAATCGAGATTTACCGTCGGCGCACTGCCTGACGCGGGAGGCTGATACTGCGCGGCGAGTTTTTCAAAATCGGCCAGAGATGCATTCTTGCCGCGATACTGCCGGTAATAGGCATCCAGTAACTGCGTGAAATGGTCTTCGCCCAGCGCCGTGCGCAGCATGTGAAACACCATTGCACCTTTGTTTTCCACAATGGAGGAATACTGCGGCGAATCGTAGGCCAGTTGCTGGGCCTGCGCAATCGGCGCGACGTCTTCATACATCAGTGTTCCGACGGCAAACTTGCGCAGGACATTCCGCTCGGCTTGATCGCCTTCATTCTGCTGTATGTACATGGCCTCGGAATAGTAGCTAAGGCCGTCGGAAAGCCAAACATCAGAAGCGGACGCCGGCATTACCGCACTACCCCACCATTGCAAGGCCGCATTGCGGACCAGTATTTCGTCATCAACTTTTTCCGACCAATGCCGCGCGCTAATTAGCAGCAATCCCGGCGCGGAGTAATCGCCTACGGAGCCATCGGCCATTTGGGCGATGGTCATTCCGGTGGACGGCAAAGGCCCGAATTGTGCCGTCATGTCTGTCATGATTTTTGCCAGCGTCGTCCCATAAAGGTCAGCCGAAGGTGCGCCCGCTGGCGCATAGACCGAAATTGAAATGCCTTGTGCCGCCACTGGGGTTAATTGCAACGGCCCGGCGACGAATGTTCCCACCGGTCCCGGTTCGTTGCACTGGAATGTATAAGCCACCTGGCCGCCCGCAATCATAGTCGGAGGCGCTGAAATCCCCGTGCCCACCACTGCGAATTCCTGCGGTGCGGTAATCCTGAACGTGCCGGTAAAGCGATTGGCCGGAAAATTGGTGAGGGGAAACCACCGCGAGGCCAGCAGCAAAATAGCTCCGCGCTTGTCAATGGATGCCAGTCGCAAACCTCGCGTTGGGCTGTCGTCTTCCCCTGAAACTGGGCCTGTGTAGGCCATAGTGAAGGTAAGGTGTTGTCCAGGAGCGTAGGCGAGGGGCAAAGTGATTCGGACGCGGAGCGCATTGTTGGGATCACGCTGATAGGTGAGGGGGCTCCCGTTCTGCGTAACCAGCGAGATATTCAGGTCTGGATGCAATTCCACCACAGCGGTGCGCGAGACATCATCGGCCACCATTTCGACGGTGGCCTGCGCGGCCAGGGTCTGCTCCGCCGCGCCTACTGTGGCTTGCACGTCATAATGCACAGCGTGAAAGGGAAAGGGATGCTCCTGCGCCATGGCGGATAATGGCGCGAAAGCCAGGGCCACAAAGGCGGTGACCAGCGC
Source organism: Acidobacteriota bacterium (assembly GCA_003133505.1). Taxonomy (GTDB): domain Bacteria; phylum Acidobacteriota; class Terriglobia; order Acidiferrales; family UBA7541; genus PALSA-278. Next base: position 2,833 of record PKXT01000286.1, on the reverse strand, counting down.
ACCCAGGCGAGTGGGAAATTTCCATCTGGTGCTGGGATTGGCTTGCCGGGCTCTGGGCATTTGGGGGTCCTGTTTAGAATAGCAAACCCTTAGGGTCCGTGCGGCTAAGACGGCAACGCCGGCGCATTTCTTGCCAGCATCGTCACAATTGCGTCGGCAGCGCGCTCTATCGCACCCGCCGACCCTAATCTGGCCCTTACTTCACGAAGGCCGCTGATCATCTGCGCGCGCGCATTGGGATCATCCAACAACCTACGCACCTCAGCCACTACCTTTGCAACTGTGAAATTTTCCTGGATCAACTCAGGCGCCACCAGCCGTCCGGCAATCACATTTATCATCGCCACATAAGGTGTTTTCATCAGCCGCCTTACCACCTCCGCGGTTACCCACGAAAGCCGGTATATCACGACACAGGGCGCATCAAGCAGCGCGGCCTCGACGGTGGCCGTTCCGCTCGCGACCACAGAGCAATCCGCCGCCGCGAGCGCATTGTATGTTTCGTTTTCCACCACAATCACTGCTGCGGCCGTTACCCGCAACAGCTCCAATTCATTGCGCATCCCAGGAGCCGCGGCCACCACAAACTGTAAATTCTCATCCGCGGCCAACTCTTGAATCGCTGCCGCCAGCACCGGCACGTGGTAGCGCAACTCCGAGCGCCGGCTGCCCGGAAGCAGTGTGATTATCGGCGCTGATGCATTAAGGCCATGCGCCAGGCCAAACTCGGCTCGCGATTTTGTTGCCCGCACTTCTTCCACCAGCGGGTTGCCGACAAATTCCGCCGCCACCCCTTCGCGCTCATAGAAAGCCTGTTCGAAAGGAAAGATGACCAAAACCTTCTCAAAGATGCCCCGAATCGTACGAACCCTGCCCTTGCGCCACGCCCAGACCTGCGGACTGATGAAATAAACTAGGCGTATACCCTGCTTTTTCAGACGTTTTGCCAGGCGTACATGGACCCCCCAGGAGTCCACCAATATGGCAAGATGTGGCTTTCGCAAGCGAGCTTCGCCCTCCAGCCTGCGGAGCGCTCGCAGCACTGCGGGAATATGGGTTATCGTCTCGGCCAAGCCCAGCACTGCTACTTCGCGGGAGTCCACTATGGTCTCCACGCCCGCATCCCGCATATGCGGGCCGCCCATGCCAAAAAATTCCGCCCCTGTTCGGGAACGCAGCGCGTGCACCAGACGCGCGGCATGGATATCGCCGGAGGTTTCACCGGCCGAAATCAGGATTTGCAGGGGTCTATCCTGCGCAATTCTTGAAGGGTCAGTCACCGGAGGGCACGGAAGCTAACTGGCCAGCGGTAGCGGCGGGGGAAAGGCCCAACTCCTGATCTTTGTATTGAAGTTGATAGAGACGGTAATAAATGCCGCGTTGCTGGAGCAATTCCTGATGGGTACCCTCCTCGCGTAGCTTACCGCGGTGAAAAACAAGAATGCGGTCGGCATGTTGGATGGTGCTCAGCCTATGAGCAATCACCAGCGCCGTACGGCCCTTCAGCAGTCGGTCCAGGGCGGCGCGGATCAATAGTTCGGTATTGGTATCCACGCTGGACGTGGCTTCGTCCAGAATCAGGATGCGCGNNGTGGCTTCGTCCAGAATCAGGAAGCGGGGCTTGTGCGCTAGTGCCCGCGCGAAACTAACCAACTGCCGCTGACCGACGGAAAGCGTTCCCCCGCGCTCATTCACCGGCGCTTCGATGCCGCCGGGCAATGTCCGAATGTAGCTCTCTAATCCCACCTGCGCTGTGGCTTCCAGCACGTCTTCACGCGTTACCGATGCCGTACCCAGGCGAATATTCGATTCCAGAGTTCCGGTGAAAAGGAAGGGATCCTGCAGCACAATCCCAAATTGACGACGCAACTCCTGCACGGGGAATTCACGGATGTCCAGGCCATCCAGCAGGATTTGCCCGCGCTGTATGTCATAGAAGCGCAGCAGAAGCTGAATTAGCGTGGTCTTTCCCGCGCCAGTATGGCCGACGATGGCAATCGTTTGGCCCGGTTCGATTTTGAAGGAGANNGCCGGTGTAGGCGAACCAAACATTGCGAAACTCAATAGCTCCGAGCGAAGCGGGAAGTTCGCGGGCTGTCTCAACGGCGGGAATCGGTTCATCCAACAGGCGAAAAATGCGTTCGGATGCCGCCATGGCCGTCTGCAAAATATTGAATTTTTCGCTCAGATCCTGAATAGGCTGAAAAAATCGCTGAGCATACTGTATGAACATAAACAGCACGCCAATTTCAACCGCGCCGCCCATCACCCGCAATCCGCCTCGCCACAGAAGCAGCGCAATCGCGAACCAACTAAAAAATTCAATTGCGGGATAAAAAAGCGCATAGGCGTTGATGGCGTCCTTGTATGCCTCCATATGCACGCGGTTCAATTTCTCGAACTCATCCTGCGACTTCCGCTCATGACTGAAGAGCTGCACGACGGCCATGCCTGAAATGCGTTCCTGCAGGAAGGAGTTGATTCGCGCAATGGCCGTGCGGATACGCCGATTGGCGTCGCGCACCGCGCGGCGGAAAACCAGCGTGGTGATGGTCATTAACGGTATTGCCGAAAGGGTGGCCAGAGCCAGCACCGCGCTCCAATGGAAGAGCACGCCGACAATGGCGGCCAGCAGGACTACGTCGTTGNNCGCCGGATGCGAAGAGATCGTTGAGTGCATCTACATCTGTGGTTACGCGCGTCACCAGCCGCCCGACCGGGCTGCGATCATAGAAACTGATGGGAAGGCGCTGCAGATGGGCGAAGATTTCGCGCCGCATGTCGTACATGGTCTGCTGGCCCACGCGCTGCATCACCGTCATCTGCCAGTATT
>PKXT01000323.1 GCA_003133505.1 Acidobacteriota bacterium | reverse complement strand
ATTTCAATAAGGACGGAAAAGCCGATTTGGCGGTGGCGTGCAGAAATAACGCCTCCGTGAGCGTACTTTTGGGTAATGGAGACGGCACTTTCCAGCCCTATGTCAGTTACGTTGTCGGATCCGAGCCCGATTCTATAAATGTTGCGGATTTCAATGGGGATGGCAATCAGGACCTAACGGTTGCGGTCGGAGGCGCTGTGAGCGTACTGCTGGGCAATGGCAATGGCACATTCGGGACCGCCTCTATCTATCCCACTGGGTATACTGATGCTCTTGGAGTGGGCGATTTTAATGGAGACCACCTGCTGGACATCGTGACAATTGACGGTCAGCAATCAATCAGCGTTCTTCTGAATACTGGAATCGCGCCAAGTATTTCCAGTGCCCGCATTAGCCTGCCGCCACAGAAGAATTGATTGCTAGAACACGGAAAGGCGCCCTCTTTTTGAGTTCAGGGCGTTATGTTGCCCGGCACTGCTGTCCGGTTATCAAATGAAGGGAACCCTGTAACTGATTGTGACTGGAAAAGTTAGATGCAAATCCAACTTTTTTCGATTTGAAAAATTGCAGCCACGTCTTCTATCCGACCGCCCGGCCTGCGGTGCGCAACAATGAGGCGTGAATACCGGACGAGCCGTCTTTTCGCAGTTGATGGATTTTCTGCCTGCCTACGAGTTCCAGAAATGTGTGAACTGTTACCACGGGGACTACAAACTTCGGAACTTTTCGTGTCGCGATAGCGAAGGTCAGTGAAGGCCGCGCTAGAACGGACGCGGAGGGCACGCGTTTATCGAGGTCAAGCCAAAGCCGTACAGGCTGTAGTTGCTGTTGTTATCAGTAAAGGGCGAAAGCGGCGCTTCCCGCGTGCACCCGGCGGCATTTACGGCCAGAAGCGCAACGGATGAAGGCGCGCCATACTCTGCCACATATAGGCGCGTTCCGGTACCCGTGGTCGTAGACGTCTGCATCCCTGCATCAATCGCCCACGACGCAGGCCTCAAGCTTGTGGGGTTCGTGAAAGGCGCCGTGCATGGACCGGCCAAGGCCAGGGCGGGCGTCGGAGTCTCGGTGAAATCAACCGTGGTGACTTTGCCGTTGCTGTTGTTCGCCACGTAGATAAATTCTTCATTGGGGCTAAGCCACACGTCTTCCGAGTCCTGGCCCGAGCCCAGGTTAATGCCGCTGGCCCCGATAGAACCACCGAAATCTGTCGTCACCGTGCTGCAAGTTATAGGAAGCTCGACAGTTTCAAGTTCGGTTGGGGCTCCGCTGGACTGATCGCCGAAAATCGCATACTTGCTATCCCTGGTGATATCCACACCGGCTGGGTGTCCACCATTGCCATCGCTATAGCCCGTGGAATTGATCGCGGTGACGCAGGGGGTCTTAGCGATCCCGGAGCCCGTGGTCGTAAAGGACTCAATCGAGCCGTCATCGTAGGTCACCACGAGCGTATTTTGGTTCAAAGACTCAGACATCCCATTAATATGCCCCCCGTGAAGAGGCATGACCGTCACTAGAGAGCTGTAGGTCAAAGTGCGGTTTGCACCTGTTATCTTCCATACTGCGATGGTTTTGCTGAAGGTAAAGCCGGCATATAGCGTCGCTTTGCCGGTAGCCAGCGCAATTCCACTCGAGCTGCCGCTGCTGCCAGCGGGAGGGGCATACCTGGCCACAAGGGCCAGCGACCCGGTCCCCGTGTTGACCTGGAACGCGGCAATGTCGCCGTTTGGATAACTGGTGCTGGCGTTGGGATCGGAAATATACAGGCAGGGAGTGTTAGGAGGAGCGCCCACGGTGTATAGCGCCTGATTCTTCAAAGCCGAGGATGTGCCCCGGCCCGTGCCGCCGGTAGCCCACGGCGAGCCGGGAATGGAAAGCAGTTTGTTTGTGGGTATGTTCATGAACCCGGTCGCGGTGTTGGCGCCAGTGTTGGCGTTGTTATCGTTTACATACACCCACTGCGCGTGCAAAGGGGGCGGAAACAGCACAAGCGCGACAGCGAACAGTGACACGAGAGAGCATAGTTTGAGGAAATTTCTCATGAGTTTCTCCTTTTATGTCCTCGGGCCGGGCGCATTCCCTGGGAGGAGAACCAACGAGCGGAATGACCGTGACTTGCCTTTCTGCTGCCCTTCCATTCTTGGAGCCGAAATCAGCGGCCATCTTACATCCATTTCGCTCGCGCGCAAACATTTACCAATTGTGGCCTCCCGCCAGAAAGCCACGGCCTAGGCTACGTATGCTGCTTGGTCTATGACGCAGGAATCGGCTGGTTCGAACCCACGGAGTCGGTCAAGTGATGAAGCTCTCCGAAATCCAACCCGGAAGCGAGACCGCCTACCACCAGGCCGCTAAAATCGTCATCAAGCAGATCGAATTCGAGCTGGAAACGTGCAAACAGCTACTCGGTATCGATCCCGTGGAACTAATGGCACTTCTCGGCAAAACTCCCGATTGGAGCGTTTTCACCGAGGAAGGAGACTGAAGCTAAACCCGAAACCCACACCCTAAGCACTCGACCCCACCGAAAACCAAATGCGAGCGCGCCACTCAGCGGTGGCGCAAACCGAGGAGTTTATCCCCCACTTACCTATGATGAAAACCTCCGAGCTCGTCCCTGCGGGACTCGCTCTCCGGTACCGGCCTCTGCTCACTCGCTCGCTCCCTCCGGCTACGCCGTGCTCACATGGGCGATTGTGCCCAATCCCTCGCTTTGGATGCACCTATCAGAGGGCTAAATGCTTAGCAAAAGGAGCAGACACCAGGTATCCACCGTCAGGACAAAGGCCCATTTTGCATGTTATAGGGTGTTTGAGACCGAAATGCCACCACTATTCAACCTCGAAACGGGTCATCAACTCTAAGTTTTACGTCGAGTTCGCGCACCAAGATCAACCCGCCGTCGGAGGTGACCCGGGAACCCTGGAAATCGACCTTGAGAGAGG
>PKXT01000109.1 GCA_003133505.1 Acidobacteriota bacterium | reverse complement strand
AACGCCGCGCGGTCCCGGTCAATTGTATTTACCAATTCGACGGACTCATCCTCGGCGTGGCCGTTCTGCCGCAGAAACTGCACTTTGTATTCGGTTGGTGCGTAGACAAAAACGTGAAATGCGTCCGGCCGATTTCGAAGAATGTACGGGGAGCCGCGCCCGACCACAATGCAATTACCCTTCGATGCGGCATCTTCTATGACACGGGTAACCAGATGCACCATACGATCGGTATCAAAGGCGGCGATGCTGTCAATCGGGAGGGTGCGCTCGTAACTGCCTCGTGCGAAGACCTTGGCCAGCCGGTAAATCCAGGGGTCGAGTTTTTCGTCGCGCATTTGCGCGGTTTCAGAGCTGACGTCGGCAAGGCGCGCTATTTCAGCGGTTAGGGCGGTATCCCACAACCGCCATCCGAGATGTTCGGCGAGTTTTTCAGCCACAAGCGCGCCGCCGCTGCCGTATTCCCGTTCGATGGTGATAATCCGAGTGGACATGGATTTCAGCGCTCGCTGGGGAAAAGGATACTCAATCGGAGCCGCATGAGCCAATGGAATATCCGTTCAACATTTAAACATGCCATCAATGAACCGGTGTCTCGCGGCCAGCCGGCGCCTTCTTGGGAAGAAAGGCAAGGGGCGTAAGAACAAGAGCAGTTACTCCCAGAACCCAGAAATTATCAATATAGGAGAGCACCAGGGCTTGCCGCTGCATCAGGCTATTCACCAGCCCGTAGGCTTGTTGAGCGGCGACGCTGGCGGATGCTCCACGCGCCATTAGGGCTTGCGCTGCACCGTGTAACATCCCTTGCAACTGGCCTGACGAAGCAGTGATGTGTGCGACCATGCGGCTCTGGTGAAATTGTTGACGGCGGTCGAGCATGGTAGTCACATAGGAAATCCCCACACTACCGCCAATATTTCGCGACAGATTGAGAAGGCCGGAAGCAGCATTATTTTTTTCACGGGGCAGAAATGCATAGGCCGCGGTATTTATCGGAATAAACAGGAATGCCAACCCCACTCCTTGATAGACCCTGGCCATTGCCACCGTCCGAAAATCAATGCCAAGGTCGAAGTTGGTCATATGGAGAAGAGCAAGTCCGGTGGTCACGAATCCAAATACTAACAGCCATCGCGCCCCCACCTTGCCGAGCAGAAAGCCCACCACGGGCATGCAGAGCATGATGACGAAGCCGCCCGGCATCAGAGCCAGGCCCGAGGTTTGTGCGGAATATCCCAGCACCGTCTGCATGAATAGGGGCAACAGGACCGTAGTGCCATAGAGAATGATGCCCAGCATAAACAGCATGAAGCATCCGACGGCGAAAGACCGGTCACGGAACAGCTTCAGCTCAATGATGGGATGATCATTATTCCATTCCCATATCACCACGCTTACCAGGGCAATGACGCAGATCACCGTGAGCGCCAGAATAAAATGCGAATCAAACCAGTCATCGCGCTCGCCCTTATCTAGGACGATCTGCAAAGCGCCCAGGCCCACCGCCAGCAGCCCCAGGCCCATGTAATCAATCGGCGTTTCGGAAAGCTTCTTTCGTTTCAAGTACGGCGGATCGGTAATCAGGCGCGAGGTAAGCAGCAGAGATAGAAGGCCGACCGGCACGTTGATGTAAAAAATCCATCGCCAGCTATAGTTGTCGGTAATCCAACCCCCGAGCGTCGGTCCAATGGCGGGCGCAACCACCACCGCCATGCCGTAAATGGCGAAGGCCATGCCACGCTTGGCGGGGGAGAACGTATCCGCGAGGATGGCCTGTTCGCTGGGCTGCAATCCTCCTCCGCCCATCCCCTGCAAAATCCGGCAGATAATCAGTGCGCTTAGATTGGGCGCCAGTCCGCACATAAACGAACTGGCGGTGAAAAGGAACACGCAAAACATGTAAAAGCGCTTGCGGCCGACGATGGAGGAAATCCATCCGCTGAGCGGCAGAATTATTGCATTGGAGACGAGATAAGAGGTGAGCACCCACGTGCTCTCATCAGTGCTCGCACCCAGGCCGCCAGCGATATGCGGCAATGCCACATTGGCGATGCTGGTATCCAGCACCTCCATGAATGTCGCCAACGTGACGGTGATGGCAATAATCCACGGGTTGATTAAGGGCTGCTGCCAGGCCTGGCTGGCCGGAAGCGTCGCCTCCCCTGCACTCATTTCACGTAGACCTTTGGTTCCACGGACATGCCCACGCGAAGGAGGTGGTCATCGTTCTGGCCGGAATCGAGGACAATCTTCACTGGGACGCGCTGCACCACTTTCACATAATTGCCGGTGGCGTTTTCCGCCGGCAGCAGGCTGAAACTATCTCCGCTGGCCCCGGCGATGCTTTCCACCTTGCCGTTATAGTCGCGGCTATACGCATCCACGCGAATTACCGCGCGCTGCCCCACGCGCATATGCTGGAGCTGGGTTTCCTTGAAGTTTGCCGTTACGAAGACGTCATCCACCGGCACCACAGAAATCAGCTCCTGACCAGGCTGAACGTTTTGTCCTGGTTCCACTTTGCGGTAAACAATTCCGTTCACCGGCGCGACGATGGTGGTGTATTGCAGATTCAATTCGGCTTGCTCGAGAACGGCCCGCTTCTCGTCCGCTTTGGCGGACTGCGATTCGGCCTCGGAACGCTGGGTGGCCACTTGCTGAGGCCCCGTTTGCGCTTGCTTGCGGCTGGCTTGGGCTTCGATCAGCTTGGCATGGGCTCCGGCGATTTTCTCGTGCGCGGCTTCCGCGGAAGCGCGAGCCTGAGCCACGCTGGCGGTGCTGCCTTGCGCGGAGGCGACAGCCTGGTCGTATTGTTGTCGCGAGATTTCCTGCTCATCCACAAGCTGACGGTACCGTTTCAAGTCGTTCTGGGCCTTCACGTCATTGGCCTGCGCTTCCTTCAAGGTGTCGTCGGCCGCCGATGCCTGCTCCTGCTCGGTCTTGATTTCATCGGCGGCGTTTTCCACGCCCGCCTGAGCGGTCTCCAACGAAGTGGAGGTGTTCACGCCGGTGAGAGGCACGTGAATGCCCGCCTCGCGCGCCTTGGCCTGCGCATCCGCGAGATCGGCGCGGGCCCTGTCTACGGCTACCTGATAATCCCGGGGATCGATGCGCACCAGCACAGTCCCTTTCTGCACATACTGGTTGTCATTGACGGGGACATCAATCACATATCCCGAAACCCGGGCGCTGATGGGGTGGATATGCGCGTCCACCTGGGCGTCATCGGTGGATTCGTACGTGGACAAATGCCGCCACAGGAGAAAGCCGCCGATGGCCAGCAGAATCACCGCGCCGATGATAAGCAACCGCCATCCGGAAGCCATCTTGCGCGAGTGCGCATGATCCGGCGGCGCGGAAGGGGGAGGAGCGGAGTTTACCGGTGCGGCTTGCTCTCGTGTTTCTGGAACACTGGCGATTTCCACTTGATCGGCCATGGCTTACTGTCCTTTAAAGTACTGCTTAACGCCCTGCTCCGCGAAACCGACGGCGCGCGCCAAGGAAAGCTTGGCGTAGTCATAGTTAAAAAGGCTTGTGATATAAGATTCGTTGGCATCGGCAACGGACTCCTGGGCCTGAACCACTTCGATGTTGTTAGTGACGCCTGCGCTGAAACGGTCCTGGGCCTGTTTCAATGTTTGAGCTGACAGTTGAATATTGCTTTGAGCAACTTGCACCTGTTGAGCGTATGACTGCACGTCGAGAAGCGCGGTGCGCACGTCCTGATCAATCTGCGCGCGGACGTTCTCCAGTTGCTGGCGGTCCTGGTTCAGGGCGGCCTCGGCGCGAAGGACGTCGCCATGTGTCTGGCCTCCATTAAAAATAGGAATTTGAAGTGCGCCTGTTACATCCACGGTGCCGTGCGAATGGGCGAACGTCGTTCCGATATCGCCATAGTCGGCGTTAAATACCACCGACGGCACATATTCCGAATGAGCGGCTTTGAGCGCGTATTCGGCGGCATGCACCTTGGCTTCGGCGCTTAGATAATCAGAGCGGGAGGCATAGGCGCGACGTAGCTCTTCATCCACACTTTCCGGCGTCAACGGTTGGTATGGAACCTGGTCCGTGATCTCAAACTGCTGGCCCAACGGGAGGCCGATGACCCGGGCCAGCGCCAGTTTTTGCTTTTGCAAATCATTTTGCGCCGAGAGTAACTGCTGTTGGCGGGTCTGAAACTCCACCTGCGCGCGGAGCTGATCAATTGCCGGCGACGTGCCCGCTTTGAACTGGTTGCCGGCTTGGCGGAATAGCGCCTGCGCCGTTTCCATCTGCGCATTTACTGTTTCAATGCGCGCCGATTGCATGATCACCTGAAGATAATTCAAGCCCACGGCAAGCACCACCAGCTCTCTCGCGTCCTTGTATGTGTACTGTGCCGCGCGAACATTTTGACCAGCAGCGCGCACATTGTTGATCGCGTGAAAATCCAGCAGCGACTGGGAATAGTAGGCGCGGGCATCCACATAGCCGAAAGGCCCAACAATTAGCGGTATGCCGGGGAAACTGATCCCTTCTGCGGCCAGGTCAATCTGGCGAAGGTTGTCGCTCACTTGCCCCGACACGTTGGGAAGCAAACGGCTCAATTCCTGCCAGCGCAGGCCGCGCGCATCGCTCGATGAATCACTGCTGAGCAGCAGACCGAGGTTGGTCTTCAAGCCGCGATCAATGGCCTCGAGAAGCGAGATTTTTAGCACTCCCGGTGTCACCGCGCCCGAAGGCACGCTTTCAAAGAAGGGGCTCTGGCTGGCACCGGCGCCTGAGGAGCCCATGGATGTGCTGACAGCCCCTCCTATTGGCGGGCTGGACGATTGCTGTGGCGCTTGTGCCATTGGCGTATTGCTCGTCGCGGAACCATTGAAGGGGACCGATGGAGCATATTGCGCGGAAACCGCCGAGACGCTGATAAACAAGCTGACGCAGATAGACCCGATGCGTAGCGCGCCCACTGATACATGGCATAGGGCCTTGAGGATATTCGCCGACCTTAAGCCGTCTGCTTTGTATTTTGGTTCTTGAAACCGCTTATTTTTGTAGTACATTTCGCTTACGCCCCCTGCCGTTGCCCGCTGCCAACCCGCTCGTGGTGCATTTGCGTCCACGCCCCTTATCCTTTGTTTTTCTGACACAAACACTCTCCCAAATCGCGTTCCATACCTCTCGGCTGAGAACAATCAGCCGCACCTCCGGATTTATCGCCCAAGCCATGGTTAAACCGATAAAAGTCTGTTGCATGACCCGCGCCATGTCGGCGGCAGCGCGGTCCGTACGGATCTCGCCTTTGGTTTGGCCAATGGTCAGGATCGTTGCAATGATTCGGTGGCACCGGCTAATACGCTCCCGATAGTGGGCACGGACGGATTCACTGCAGGCATGAGCCGCGAAGATGCTGCGGAAGAGACCGGCTGCGTCCTTGTCAACGGTGGTAATCCGGGAAATTGTGTCCGACAGGGCCGCCTCCACTCCGGCTTCGCCGGTGCGCACTTGGTCGAGGGCCCGCTCGAAAAAGGCGAGCCGTTGATCGCCAAAGGTAGAAAGCACATGTTCCTTGCTCGGGAAATAATTGAAGAATGTGCCTTTGCCCAGATCCGCGGCTTCGGTAATGTCTTCGATCTTGGTTTCAAAATAGCCGCGTTCCGCAAACAGCCGCAAAGCGGAACGATAAAGACGTTCCCGAATATCCGTAGCCCGGCGGGCCCGGCGCTGAGAAGTGTTGTTGGCGGCATGAATGGCCATGGGTCTTTCTCGACTGTAAGTCTTTTATGACTTTAGGTCATATCACGGTTTGCCGTCAACTGGTGAGGAACGCGTTACAGGGCATTAATGGGAAGGAACACCAAGAATTCAACCGGCGGACTGCGGATCTCGTAAGGGGCGCTCCGCCGAAAGGGCCGTGCAAAAAAGAAGGCGGATGGCTCCGAATATCCGGAGGCCACCCGCCGAACCGGCTGTTAGTCCTGCAATGCCTTCGGGTCAGAATGGTTGGTTGGGGAACGCCGATTGAGCGTTTTCACCATCAATCTGGCCGCCGGCGGGATAGCCATCGTGGGACTGTGAACCAGTTCCTTGGGGTCCACAGACTCGCCATAAATGGCCTTGTTGGCGTCGCCATCTGGGCGCAAAGTGGAGCCGGCCAGGGAAACTCCTATGAAGACGCCCTGCGCGCGCGAATAGCTCAACATTTCAGCGCGCATGTAGAGGTCGGTATCAGCTGAGGCGGTACGACCCTTGGGGCCGGCAGCGATGGACGCATCCGCTCCCAGCTTCACCTTGCTGCTCAAGATCGAGTTCGCTCCGCGGCCATTCATCACCAGGATCACGAAGTCGGTCGACTGGACGCCAATCTGCAGACCGAAGCTTCCGCCTTCGAGAGCCATCATAACCGGTGCGCCCCAATGGCCGCCCCAATTAGGGCCCGTACGACATGACATCGCGCCACGGCCGTAGCTGGCGCCGACGATAAATGCGGCCTTCTTTACAGACGGAAAAACGATTACGCATTCCGCCTTGTCAAGAAGATCCTGAGGAATGTCCTCGGGGACGTTCAGCACTTCTTTCAACACTTCGCCACTTTCTTTCAAGCGGTTGGTTTCATCGCTGGCAAAAGCAGGTACAACCGATGCCGCGACGAATACAGCCGTTAAACAAATTGCAAAAACCTTGCGCATGACTTCTCCTTTAAAATTCCGCGGTTCAGGTAGCTGTATGGCTGTGTCTGAATCCACGAGCCTCGAACGTGCATCATTAGATGCCTGTTCCATCATGGTGGTGACTGGAACATAACCAGTCAAGGCCTTCAAGACTATAATCTGCTTTCAATGTTGCCTCAACCTCCGATGTGTCCAAAACGCACCATGAACAGGGCGCCGTCTGCCTGCCGGGGGGGCCGGCGCGCCGCAACGGCGTGCTTGGTTTTGATGCTGGCCACTTTTACCGCCATGGCACCCTACATCTCCGCAACTCCCCGGCGCTTCCAAGGCTCTGTTCAGGAGCGAGTGCAAACAGTGCTGCGGGCGCCCGGGGCCGCGAAGGCCCGGTGGGGTGTCCGGGTCACCGATGCCGCTACCGGCCAAATTCTATGCGATGTAAATGCCGATCAGTTTTTTCCTCCCGCATCCACTACCAAACTTTTCACCACGGCGTTGGCGCTGGCAAGGCTTGGACCGAACTTTCGTTTTCGGACGACCCTGGAAAGTTCAGTGGCGCCCGATGCGATGGGACGGCTGGCCGGCGACCTCGTTCTCGTAGGCCGGGGCGCGCCGGATTTGACCAACCGGCATTACCCTTACGATCCGCAAATTGACCGTGAAGGGCCACCGGAGAAAGTGTTGGCCGAAATGGCCAAGGAGTTGGCGGCGCGCGGCGTGCGCCAGATTACTGGAGATGTGGTTGCGGATGATTCGGCCTTTGAGAACAAGCCATATCCGACGGGATGGGAAATTGAGGACGTAAAATATGGTTTTGGCGCGCCGGTCACTGCACTGAGCGTTAACGACAACTTATTTTTCGTCCAAATAGTTGCTGGGCCGGAAGCAAATAGCCCCGCACAAATTTTTGTGGAACCTCGGGGCGCCGAGTTTTATCTGCGAAACGTGGTTACCACGGGCGCGCGCGATAGTGAAGCAAGGGTCAGCATCGACTGGCAGCCTGGTTTGGGCATGATTGAAATTTCCGGCTCAGTGCCGGTGCAGGGAAAAGTTCAGAATTTTACAATTGCAAACCCGTCTCCGGCGGAGTACGCGGCCAATCTCTTGAAATCCCTGCTGGAGCAGAATGGAATAATTGTTTCTGGACAGGCGCGAGTTGTCCACGCGCCTATTTCTGGCTCGAATACGGATTTTGCCCCGGCTACGCCGCCGTCGCGGCAGGTGCTGGTGGAGCATCTCTCGCCGTTATTGAGCGACATCGTTACCATGACTAACAAGAACAGCGAGAATTTATACGCCGAGCTTTTCCTTCGCTCTGTGGCTTTGGCGAGCGCCAGCATGGGCTCAGTTGCGGGCGGCCTGAAGGAGGAACAGAATTTTCTCGCCACCGCCGGGGTGTTGGTTGACGACGTCTTATTGGAAGATGGTTCCGGACTATCGAGAGGGAATCTTGTTACTCCCGCGGCGGAAGTCGCGTTGCTTCAATATGCAATGACACAATCGTGGTTCGCTGATTACCTGGCGAGCCTGCCGGTGGCGGCCCAGGACGGAACGCTGGCTGCGCAGTTTAAGGGAACACCCACCGCCGGAAGAATTGAGGCCAAGACTGGAACCCTGGAACATGCCAAGGCCATGGCGGGATATGCGACCACGCTTTCGGGGAGGCGAGTGATTTTTGCGATATTTGCCAGCGCCTACACGATGAAGGGATCCGAGGCGGCGGCCGTATTGGGCGAAATCTGCCGGGCGATCGTCGAGGATGTGCCATCCAAGACAAAGAAGCGCTGCGAGCAATGCCCAAAGTAATCTCCGTCTTCGGCAGTTCCCGCCCTCGGGATGGCGAAGCGCAATATCAACAAGCTCAAAAATTGGGCGCCGCTCTGGCGGAAAGCGGTTTTGAGGTCTGCACGGGCGGCTATGGCGGTGTGATGGAGGCGGTGTCGCGCGGCGCCTCCGAAGCAGGCGGGAAGGTCCTGGCCGTGACTGCGGAATTTTTTCGTGCGAAGCCCAACCATTGGGTTTCGGAGTCGTTTTCAGTCAGGACATGGGAGGAGAGGCTTTTTGAACTTATCCGGCGGGGCGATGGCTATGCGGTTTGCGCGGGCGGCACAGGAACCCTCGTTGAACTGGCGGTGGTGTGGGAAATGCTCAACAAAGGCGTAATTTCCGGCAAGCCTGTTGTCGCGCTTGGTGATTTTTGGCGGCCAATTGTCGAACGGGTCCGCGAGGTGGAAACTGGGCATGCGTCTTCATGGCGCGAAGCAGGGAGCCAACTGATTTCATTCGCTGCAAACGCAAGCGAAGCTGCCCACTATCTTGNNATTATGGGAACGAAATGAGCCGGTCCCCCGAAGACCTTCTGGAATTTCCGCGCCTCCGTGCAATTGTCGCTGGTTTTGCCACCTGCGCCCTGGGACGGCGGGCAGTTGTCGCGCTATCGTTTCGCGCGAATGCCGCCGAACTTGAGCCGGAGTTTTCGCTTATCCGTGAAGCGGAACAATATCTGCGGATGGGCAAGGAAATGGGATTTGGCGCGGTGGCTGAGCCAGAGATATGGCTATCCAAACTAGCCATCCCAGGCGCGATGCTGGATAGCAGCGAACTTCTGGACGCGGCCACTCTGCTGGACGCGGCGGCAGACTTGAAGGCAACGATTCGCCCGGAAGCGTCGCGGTACCCACTGATTGCGGAGGCTGCCGCTTCCATGGCTGATTTTCGGCCGCTCACCGCGGCTATTCGCCGAGTCATCGCGCCCAATGGGGAAATTCATGATCATGCGTCTCCCGCATTGGCACGAATTCGAGCATCCATGTTGCAAGCACGCGAACAGGCTCAGCGAGATCTGCGCCGCGTGTTGCAGGCTCGTGATGGCGGAGAGGGCGAAGACTATATTACTTTGCGCAATGATCGGTTCGTGATTCCAGTTCGGTCGTCCGAGCGGCGCGCGGTACCGGGTGTAGTACATGGGGCCAGTGCTTCGGGCCAAACCCTCTTCGTCGAACCCCTCGGCGTGATCGAATTGAATAATCGTCTAGTGCAGCTTGTAGAGCAGGAGTTGGAGGAAATCGCGCGCCTGTTGGCCGAACTCACGGAGAAGTTGCGGACCGATCACCTCGCCATAGAAAACGCAACGGAGAAGATCGCTCGCCTGGATTCAGTATTTGCCAGAGCGCGGTTCGCGAAGGTATTTGACTGCGTGATGCCGGAATTTGTCGGGCACCCGACCTTATATTTGCGGGCTGCACGGAATCCCGTATTGCAGCAAGCACTCGCAGCTCATGAGCGGGAAATCATACCCGTCACCATTGATTTGGGTGCAGAGCCGAGCGCAGATCCAGGGAGGAATCGGGGCGGGGGACCATCAGGGAGCGCCACCGATCAGCCCGTGAGTGGCGGAACGGTCATGGTGATTAGCGGCCCCAACACCGGCGGCAAGACGGTGTCGCTGAAGACGGCGGGGCTGGCGGTGATGGCGGCCCAATCCGGCATCCCGGTGGCTGCGGAGCGTGCAGTGCTGGCGGTCTTTGATGGCGTGCTGGCGGATATAGGTGATGAACAATCTATTACCGCGGACCTTTCGACGTTTTCGGCGCACGTGCTAAATCTAAAGAACATTCTGGCTGTTGCTACGGAGCGCTCTTTGATATTGCTGGACGAAATTGGAACTGGAACCGCGCCGGAGGAAGGCTCGGCGTTGGCGGTGGCTGTATTGGAAGAATTCCGGTCGCGCGGCTCGCTGACGATTGCGACCACCCATCATGACCGCGTGAAGACCTGGGCCTCCACCGCCCCGGGCATCGTCAATGCCGCCGCTGAATTTGACGAAGAGCGATTACAGCCGACTTACCGGCTGCTCACCGGGGTTCCAGGCGTCTCATATGGCCTGGAAATCGCGGCACGGTTGGGCCTGCCTGGAGAATTGGTCGCACGAGCGCGCGCCAGCTTAAGCCCTGAAGTGCGCGAAACGCGGGATCTGATTGCATGGCTGCACCGGACACGGGAAGCGGCTGAACAGCGCGAGCTCAGTCTGGCCGAGGAACAGGCCCAGTTGCAGGCCGAGCGCGAATATTTACGCACCAAATGGGTGGACCGCCAGAGGGCGCGAATTGCGGTATTGGAGAAGGAATTTGCATCTTCGCTGGCCAAGCTGGAATCGGAAATGACTCGGCTGACCGCTGACATTGGCGATCGCAAGGAGCGGGCGCGCCTGGATAAGTTGGTTTTGCGACGGATGGGCGGGTTGCGCGAATCGGCCCGTGAAGATACCAACGCCGCCGTCGTGCAGCAATTGGCGGATTCACAGAGTGACCTCGGTGTGAGCGGAGAAAAGGCGCTCGTCCCTCCATCCGCTGATCTGCTGGAGGAAGGAGTGCGCGTCCGCGTGAGAGGCTTTGCCCAACCAATGCTTTTGCGCCGTAGAGATGCCCGGACGGCGGAAGTGGAGGCTGGGATGTTGCGAATGAAGGTGCCGCTGACTGACATCCTGGCCGTGGAATCTGAAAATGGCGATCCAGCGTTCAAAGGGCCGGCCCGTGTCCGGTCCCAGACCCCAGCGTCTCCTAATAAACCAGCGAACGGAGTTGTGAATGTGGCTGCGATGGAAGCGCCCGGAGAAATCAATGTGATTGGATGCACCGTGG
>PKXT01000008.1 GCA_003133505.1 Acidobacteriota bacterium | reverse complement strand
GAGAAGCGCAAGCATTACAAATAAAATGCGCTTGCAATTCATTTGGTGTTTCCTCCTCATTCAAGCTCCCAAATTAGGCTCAGGTGCTTGATAGCCCCCTGCCCCGGAAAACAAAATATCGTCTACATAGGTGCACCTATACGGCCAAACCTGTAGGACATTAAGTGTTTTGTTTCCAGCAGAATTTGGTGCCTATTCGAGGTGACA
Source organism: Acidobacteriota bacterium (assembly GCA_003133505.1). Lineage (GTDB taxonomy): Bacteria > Acidobacteriota > Terriglobia > Acidiferrales > UBA7541 > PALSA-278. Next base: position 2,713 of record PKXT01000008.1, on the reverse strand, counting down.
AGCGAAAACCATACTAAAAATGGAATATTAAAAACGGTATACCACTACCACCAGTGCCATCTGCTTCATGAGCCGAACATCGGAATTTAAGTCCGCAAAGCGGATTAAATTGGGGTTTGGTAGAACGGGCGACCCAAGTTCCCGGGCCGCCCATTCACCGAAAGCCGTCAGGCTGCACGCAGCCCGGCGGGTTAGAAGGTTAGGCTCAACTTAGCCTGGATCAAACGAGGCGAAGCGTTGCCGCCCAGGAACGAACCCAGAATGCTGGTGGGCTCGTTGGTTTGCCCCGTAATCGTGCCAAATTGTGACGATGCGATATCGCCCACAGGGTTGGCAAAGTTCGGATGGTTGAAAAGATTGAAGAACTGAGCGCCGATGCCCAGAGAACCCTTCTCCCAGCCAGGAATCTTCGTGTTCTTCACAATTGTGAAGTCGGCGTTGAAATAACCGGGCCCGTAGAAGAAGTTACGCAGTCCGCCGGTAAAGCCTGTCTCCCCCAGGGATGGAACGAACTGACTGGTGGATAGGCATGGATCGACAGCGCCTCCAGCCGCACCCGAGCCGCAGGAAGGCGTCCCACCACCCAGGAATTGCGGATAGATCTCCCCGCCATAGTTAGGCGCAAGGATATTCTTAAATGCGCCATCAGTCACGGAATAAGGCTGTCCGGTGCGATAGAATATCGTGCCGGAAACCTGCCATCCGCGTGTGACATAGTCCGAGCCGCGCCCGCCAAAGAGCTTCTTGATGGGCAGCTCGTAAACGTAGTTGGCGTTGATATAGTCGCGCACGTCATAATCCGAGGGACCATAATTATCGCGCAGATTGAATGGATTTTCCGGAGCAATACCGCTTCCAGGATTGAATTGCAGCAATCCGCCGTTGGAAATTTCGTCGAACGCATGGCTCCAGGTGTAATTGAACTGAAAGACGCCCTGTGCGCCAAACGCCGTAAAGCGGTGCTGGAACGAGGTGGTCAGCCCATTGTAGTTCGAAACACCCGCGCTGGTGATGAAGTTAACCCCTCCAAAGCGGGGGTCGAGAGCAGTTGTTGGCAGACCCGTGAAATTGGGAAGAGTGCCATTGTTGAAGGCATTGACGCCGTTATCCTGCACCAGCTCGTGAATGCCATGGTTGCCCACGTAACTGACCGAAATCGAACTGTTCGTCCCAAAGCTCTTCTGAACCTCCAAGCTCCATTTCTGATATTGCGGATAGCTGTTCTTGGCGTCGAAAGTGGTTAAGCCCGGAGGAGCAAATCCGGGCGTACCGGCTTGAATCTGAGCCAGGGTTTCGCCGGCGTTAAAACCGGTAACGAAAGCCGAGTTGGAAGCCGCGGCATCACCAAACAGGTTGCCGTTGGGCGAAAACATCGGGTTGGTCTCCTGGGGTGACAGGAAGTTCACAACAGGAACGAATGAGTTAAACAATGGCGGATTTTGCGAGGCGTTGTCCGCCACGCTGCCCGGGAATTGATCGGAGAAAATACCGATACCGCCGCGAACCACAAAGTTTGATGTCCAGCGGTTTGTGGACCCGCTGAAGGGCTGCCACGCAAAGCTGAAGCGCGGTTCCCAAGCGATGGCCTGCAGGTTAAGCACCGCTTGCTTGCGATTCGTTTGAATTGTCTGGTCGTACGGGACATCCACGATAGCCGCGCCTGCCGCGCTCGTGTAATTGAAGAACGGCTCGGCCGAGGTAGCGAAGCACAGATGCTCGCAAACCGGATTGGAGAAGTGCTCACCGCGAAGCGCCAGCGTCAAAGTCAAGTTTGGCTTCACGCGCCATTCATCCTGCACGTAACCCTGCAAGCTGTAAGACGCGATGGGCTGAACCAGTGAGGTAGCGAAGTTTTGCTCCAATTCGTCAAACCCGTCCCCGTTGGTGTTGAGGCCCGGGCCGCCGCCGAAGAAATCCTGCAGCGACAGGGGAATCTCAAGACCACTGCTGAGCAAACCATAGTCATGGTCGCTAATCCAGTTCCGGCGCCATTTACCGCCAAACTTGATGGTATGGCGGCCGATGGTCTTGGATACGTCATCCTGCACCTGGGCCTGGGACACATTGCGGCCCTGAGGCCAAATCGCGTCCGAGCCCCCAACGACCTGCCCGCCGATCTGGGGGTCAAACGAANNCGGCAAACAGCAACTGGTTCGAGGCTGTCGGCCCAAAGGTGTGGGTTTCCAAAATCTGCCCCTGGTATTCGGGTTGCGTGCTGGTGGCATTGAAAAGCGGACTGAGCGCGTCAACATAGGTGGCCTGAAGTCCGGTATCATACTGCATCCGGAAGAACATCTGGTCATTGTTCCCAATGTTGTAGTCGAAGCGGCCGGCGGCCNNTCAGTTGGGCTCTGATTGTAGGTGTCAACGCACGGATAATCTGTCCCCAAATTTGGGAACGGCAAAGGAGCAGTGCCTGTATACGCGAATGGGCCTGCGATGGCCGAATTGCAGCTGGCCGCGATGGCGCCAGGCGAAGACGCCTGTTGCGCATTCTGGCCTGGTACTGCCCGGCCGACCCCAGGTGCGTTGTTAAAGATCGAAAAAATGCTGTTGTAGAACGGCACGGAGGCCTGTAATCCAGACGCATTCAGGTTTGCGAGCGTATCCGCCTGGAACTGCGGTGACGGAGTGGCAACCGTGTAAGGTCCGACAGGGATATCCACACGCAACCCTTCGGTGTTGAAAAAGAAGAACAGTTTGTCCTTCTTGA
>PKXT01000058.1 GCA_003133505.1 Acidobacteriota bacterium | reverse complement strand
ACGGATCATGCCGGCATCGGCACCCAGGTTGTAGTCGAACGGCATCTTGCCGCGGAAGGATTGACCCGCCAGAAAATTGGCCGCGCGGCGTTCGAAGAGCGTATCTGGAAATGGAAGCAGGAAAGCGGCGGTGCGATTAAGCAACAGATGATTCAGCTTGGCGAAAGCTGCGATTGGAGCCGCGAGCGGTTCACCCTCGATCCCGGCCTGGCCAACGTCGTCCGCGAAGTTTTTGTCCGCCTATATGAGGAAGGGCTGATCTATCGCGGGCATTACATGGTCAATTGGTGCCCGCGGTGCCAGACGGCTATCAGCGACCTCGAAACTGTCCACGTCGAGCGCGCCGGAAAACTCTGGCACATTCGTTATCCATTTTCAGATGGAGAGGGCTACATCGTTGTGGCTACTACGCGCCCTGAAACCATGCTGGGTGATGCCGCCGTGGCTGTGCATCCCAGTGACGAGCGCTACCAGCGTTTCGTTGGCCGGACCATACGATTGCCGCTTACCGGCCGCGAAATTTCGGTCATCGCCGACGAATATGTTGATCCCGCATTTGGCACCGGCGCGGTAAAAATCACTCCCGCACACGATCCCAACGATTTCGAAATCGGCAAGCGCCACAATTTGCGCGAGCTAAATGTACTGACCGAAGACGCGCGCATGAACGACGCGGCCGGCACCTATGCCGGGCTGGATCGCTTTGCCGCGCGCAAGAAAATTCTTGCAGATCTCGAATCGCAAGGGCTCCTCGAAAAGGTCGAGGATCACGCGTTGACAGTTGGCGTTTGCGACCGCTGCAAGACTGACATCGAGCCACGCGCTTCGACCCAGTGGTTTGTGAAAATGAAGCCGCTAGCCAAACCGGCGATTGCCGCAGTGGAAAGCGGCGAAATTTCCATCATTCCCGAGTTTCACAAAGCCACATATTTCGAGTGGATGCGCAATATTCGCGACTGGTGCATTTCGCGCCAGNNGATGTGCTGGACACCTGGTTCTCTTCTTCACTGTGGCCTTTTTCCACTCTGGGCTGGCCGGAAGAAACGGCAGATTTCCGCCGCTACTACCCCACCAGCCTCCTGCTCACGGGCCACGACATTCTGTTTTTCTGGGTCGCCCGGATGATCATGATGGGCTTGAAATTTACCGGTCAGGCCCCCTTCCCCCACGTGTACCTGCATTCTCTGGTGCGCACATCCGAAGGCGCGAAGATGTCCAAATCCAAGGGCACCGGCATTGATCCCTTGACCATCAACGCGAAATACGGAACGGATGCGATTCGCTTCACCCTGGCCAGCATAGCCGCGCCGGGCACCGATGTTGTGCTATCCGAAGATCGGATGCAGAGCGGCCGCGCGTTTGCCAACAAAATTTGGAATGCCATGCGCTTCGTTTTCTTCAATTTGGAAAAAGCCGAAGGCACTGGCCTTACCTTACAGGAACTGGCTTCGCCGAAAGCCCGAGCTGGCGCGCCCTATGCAATGGACGGAAAGCTTGCGCTTGAGGACGCATGGATTTTCTCCCGCCTCGCCGGTGTCACTCTCCAAATTAACGAAGCTCTCGAGAATTATCGTTTTCATGAGGCCGCCAACATTATTTACCATTTCTTTTGGGGCGAAATCTGCGACTGGTATATTGAATGGATAAAGCCGCGCCTCACCGATGCCACCGCGGCGCGCGCAACCATCGCTTGGAAAAATCTATTTGCTGTTCTCGAAGCCGCATTGCGCCTATTGCATCCGTTTATGCCATTTCTAACCGAGGAACTCTGGCACAAGCTTCCCCAGCCGGCTGACGCGCGATCCATCGCGCTCGATACCTTTCCGGAAGTGCAGCCTTCGTGGACCAACCCCGCAGCCGAAGCGGAAATGGCACTACTTCAGTCGGTCATTGGAGCGGCTCGAAACCTTCGCGCGGAATCGAAGGTGGACGCCAAGGAGAAACTAGAAGCCGATTTTTTCTCCACTGACAATTCTATTTTTCAAGTTGTGCGCGAAAATTGTGATGCCATCCAACGGCTGGCTGGTTTGGCCGTATTGCGGCTTGCTACGTCCCGTTTCGATGCCACCGGCGGGGCAATCCGCACGACGGCTCAATTTGATCTTCGCGTCATTCGAAATTCGCACGATAACTCCCCCAGCGAGACATCCATTGGCGCTGATGCCGAACGCGCTCGATTGGGCAAGGAAATAGATCGCTTGTCGAAAGACGTTGAATCCAAGCGCGCCCGTCTGGCGGATGCGCAATTCCGAAGTCGCGCTCCCGCCGCGGTAGTGGCTGGCGTGGAAGCCACGCTCGCGGAGCGGCGGACTGAACTCGAAAAAGTTTCCGTCCGCCTTTCGGAAATTGGAAGGCATTAGGTGTCTTGCGAGAAACCGTCCCGGATGGATCCTCCCGCGCAAGCCGTGGGGGTCGATGGTCCGGCTGTGTTCGACGCCAGCCCGTTTCGAATCCTGCCGGAATTCATTCCAATCACATACAAGGATCGACAGTTACTTGCCTAAGCCTCGCGGGATTACCGACAAACGGATAGATGCGCTGCTGACCCTGCTCGCGGAAAACACCACAATTGTAATTAGCGGTCCGAAGATTGCCCGCGAGATTGGGGTCACCCGCCATACGGTATGGCGCTGGGTGGAAAAACTGCGCGGCCTTGGCGTTAACGTCAAGGGCCATCCGCACACCGGCTACCGCATCGAACACATCCCTGATGTTCTCGCTCCCCGGTTGCTCTCCCACCGTCTTTCCGGATGCGTTTTTGGGCGCCGCATATTTCACTTCTTCAAGACCGATTCCACCAATACCGTGGCGATGCGCCTGGGAGACGAAGGCGAAATTCACGGCGCGCTGGTGATTGCGGAAGAGCAAAGCGCCGGGCGCGGTCGCGCTGGACGCACGTGGGTTTCCGAGCGTTCCGCTGGCATTCATGCCACCGTATTGGTTCGCCCGCTCGTCCCGCCTGTGCAAACACCGCTCCTGACCCTCACCGCGGGTCTGGCTGCGCGGGAAGCCATCGCCCAGGAAACGGGCCTCGCCCCAGATATTCGCTGGCCTAATGATATTTTGCTCGGCGGCAAAAAAGTGTGCGGCATTCTCACCGAGATGCGCGCGGAGCCTGATCGCGTGCATTACGCCGTAATAGGCATCGGGATCAATGTCAACCAATCCAAAATGCCCGATGACTTGGCGGAAATCGCCACGTCCCTGCGAATGGTCACCGGACGTCAACATTCCCGCGTTGAACTGCTGGTTCGATTGCTGCGTCAGCTGGAACACTATTACAATGTGTTTTCGAGCGATGGGGCCGGCCCGATCCTAAAACGCTTCGCCGAAGTATCCACCTACTGTCAGGGGAAGCGAGTATTGATTCGTACTGCCGGAGAAACGTTCGAAGGAATCACCGCCGGCCTGGAGCCCAATGGCGTGTTGCGTGTACGCAAAAAAGACGGCCGCATTGAGCCAGTGATTTCCGGTGACGTCGCCGAGGCGCCGTGATGCTGCTCACCATTGACGTTGGGAACTCGAATACCGTGTTGGGCGTCTTTCGCGGAGAAACTCTGGCCGCGAACTGGCGGCTCACTACTTCGCGCAGCCAGACGGTGGACGAATACGGCATTCTTGCTCTGAATCTTTTCACCCTTTGGAAACTTGATCCCACCCAAGTGGACGGCATCATCGTCAGTTCGGTGGTGCCTCCCCTCAATTCGACATTGGCCGAGATGGCCAAACGATATTTTCATCTGGGCGCGCTGTTCATTGAGCCGGGCGTGCGGACCGGTATGCCCATCCAGTACGACAATCCGCAGGAAGTGGGGGCCGACCGCATTGTCAACGGGGTCGCCGCCCTGGAAAAATATGGCGCTCCGTGCATCGTCGTGGATTTCGGCACGGCCATTACTTTTGACGCGATTTCATCCCGCGGTGAATATCTCGGTGGTGTGATTGCTCCGGGTCTAGGAATTTCCGCTGAAGCATTGTTCGCGAGGGCCGCGCGCCTGCCTCGCGTGGAAATTCGCGATCCCGGAAAGATCATTGGCACGAACACAGTCGCCTCCATGCAGGCGGGGCTCTTTTATGGCGCGGTGGACATGGTGGACGGAATCCTGTTGCGCATGAAAAATGAGTTGGGAACTGAAACCCGCGTGATCGCTACGGGAGGCCAGGCCAATCTCGTTGCTCGCGCTTCGCGCCACATAAAGATTACAGACGAATTCCTCACGCTTGAGGGCCTCCGCATACTTTGGACGCGGAATTCCGCACCCATGCATGGGGCGCACGCTCGCACTCCCGTTGTGGATGGGACTGCCGTGGTAACCTCCCGCGTTGCGGCTGCTCGCCCGGAACAATCACCTGGCGCTCCCGTTCATCCTGAGCAGGAGCAAGCGCCCGCCACTTCTCGACGTATCCGCCGCTAACCCGTCTCCATGGCGGAATTCAACTACTTCAATTTTTTCACTGAGATCGAGGAATATTTCTGGCGCAAACGCGGCGGTCACTTGCTCATCTCTCCGCTCGATTGGGCTTTGCTCGAAACTTGGCAGAAAGCGGAAATCCCATTGGAAGCAGTGCTCAAAGGCATTGATNNGAGAGTTATGCCCGTTCGCGACGAGGCTCGGCCGGGCGTCCGCTGAAAAGCCTGGCGTATTGCACCGACGCGGTCTTTGAAGCCGCCGCTGAAGCGAAGGAAGCAGCCTCCGGCCAGGGCCCGCGCCCGTCGCGCAAGTCCGCTACCGAGCCGTTCTCGCGTGCAGATCTGCGCACATATTTCGACCGTAATATCGTCCGCCTGCGCGCCGCCGCCGAAAAGCAGCGTGATTCGCATCCAAACATCTCCCTCCGTCTGGGTGAAGCCGCCTTAGGCCTGGCGGAAATGCTGCCGCTGCTGGAATCTCTGGAATCGCCCGAGCCGCCGCAGGCTCTCGATCTGGAAGATTTGGAGCGCCGCCTGACTCTGCAGGAGGAGAAACTTTCGGCAACGATCACCGCCAACGCGCCTAACGATTTGATGCTCTCCATCCGACGCGATACGGACCGCGCGCTCGGGCCCTACAGCCGCAAAATGGACGCTGGACAGCGAGCTTTGCTCGAAAAGCAATATCAGCAGAAGCGTTTGTATGATGCGTTTCGCGTTCCCCGGCTAAGCCTCTTCTATTTGGTATAAACTGCGCCTGGAGTGAATGCGTGCGGACAACAATTGAAAAACTGATTTACGGTGGCGACGGGTTGGCGCGAGTGGACAGTGCCGCCGTCTTCGTCCCTTTTGTAATTCCCGGTGAGGACCTCGAGCTTCAAATCACCGAGCAGAAAAAGAAATTCCAACGCGGCGAAGTCACCAACCTCTTAGTCCCATCGCCCAATCGCGTCCAGCCACTTTGTCCCTATTTCACACGCTGCGGCGGCTGCCAATACCAACATATTTCCTACGAGGCCCAACTCAAATACAAGGAAGAAATTCTTCGCGAAACGATTCGACGTACTGGCGGCATGGTTTGGGAGCAGCCAATCATCGTTCACTCTTCGCCGCCCTGGCGCTATCGCAATCGGGCGCAATGGAAAATCCGTCCCGCTAACGATTCGCCTGACGCGGTACCGGCCATCGGATATATGCGGGCGGCGTCTTCCGCGTTGTGTGCCGTCGACCAGTGCCCCATCATCTCGCCGCTCCTCGAAAGCACCTTGGTTTCGTTCTCTCAATGGCTGGATGCGCGGGATGATTTCGCGGCGCAAGTCGCCCAAATCCGCGAGGTAGAAGCCTTCGCCGACCATGCCGATGAGCATTTCACACTCACCCTGCAGTTTTCCCAATGGCCGCGCGACCCGCAGAACTTTGCCGATGCCCTGCATGAACGGCTGCCGCACGTCGTCAGCCTTCTCTTTCGCAACAAGTCTGGCGAGTATGCGACCGGCTTCGGCAGCGGCGCGCTCGAATATCACGCCGCGGATACCAATTATCAGGTCAGCCACGACTCGTTTTTTCAGGTAAACCGTTTCCTGGTGGACACGCTCGTCCAGCGGGTAGCCCTGGCGGCTGGTACAGGGCAAATCGCGTTGGATTTGTTCGCTGGCGCCGGACTTTTCACCGTGCCTCTCGCGAAAAACTTTCAGCGTGTAATCTCCGTGGAGAGTAATCCCGCCGCCGTGCAAGATCTTCGCGCAAATGTCGCGCAGGATGCCGCAAATGGGCCCGCTGACGCCGCTCCTGTTCGAAAAGACTCCTGTAGCTCCCGGCCCACCGCTGCTCGCGTCGAGCCGCGCCAGACCGATGTGACTCAATTCTTGCGCAAGCCTCTGCGCGAAGTATCCGAGGCCGATGTGGTGGTGATTGATCCTCCGCGCACCGGCATTCTACCGGAGGCCCTTCCACGTCTCTTCAAGCTGAAGCCTCGGCGAATCATCTACGTTTCCTGCGACCCCTCCACGTTGGCGCGAGACTTGGCCGTTTTTCATACCAACCATTACTCGATGGCCGCGCTGGAGCTCTTCGACCATTTCCCTCAGACTTTTCACATCGAATCTCTCGCCGTCCTGGAACGCGACCCGTGAAACGCCCGGCATTGTGGATGGCGGTTCTGTTGGCAATGGGCGTGGCCGTTGGAGAATCGCGTGCGTTGTCAGCGCTCGCTTCAACTGGATTGTTCGTCCAAGTTCTCTTCTCTGCCGCCTTGTTCATATTGCTCGCGGGTCTGGCGCTGTATTGGCGCAATCACATCGCCGCCGCTCTCGGAATGGGCTTTCTCGCTTGGATCCTTCTCGGCGTCCCATCCGTGACCGTCGAGCGCATCTCGGTTAGCCCACGGCTCGTTACCACGCTCGCAGCGCAAGGCCACCTCGACCTTTCTGCTCCGCATCGCTGGTTGGACGGCTGCATGATGATCCCCTCCGCCTCCCCTGAGGAACGCGCCTGCAAATTGACCTCGAATCGGTGGAATCGCCCGGCAAGACAGCAACCGGCTGGCTGCCCGTTCGCGGTGGTCTTCGACTGAACTCCTACCCCGACGAACGAGGAGTATCACCGCTGCTCAATGTGCCAGCGGGTGATCGAGTCGAGGTCCTAGCCGCGGCAACCGAGCCTCGAAATTTTCAAGACCCCGGCGCATTCGACTTGCGCGGATATCTCGCCGGCCAGGGCGTTAACCTTACCGGTACGCTTCGCGCCGCTGAGCTGTTGCAGCCTTTGCCCACTTCTTCTCTGCCTTTGAGCGCACGGAGCGCGCGCTTACGCGGCGATTTACTCGGACCCACGGACACACTGTTCGCTGGAAAACCGCAGGTTGCGGCCATCGTTCGCGCCATGGTCTGGGGTGATCGCAGCTTCGTGGATTCCGACCTCGCGCTCCCTTTCCAGCAAACCGGCGCGTATCACGTACTCATCGTCGCCGGACTTCACGTGGGCATATTCCTCCCCTTTATTTGCTGGATTAGTGCTTCGTCTAGGCGATAGAACCACGCATTTCCTTCTTGCGGGGGACGTGGAGCATCAGGCGGAAAGCGCAATTGTCTCGCGGGGAGAAGACCTTCGCGCCAATTTTCTCAAGGTTCCGCATCACGGCAGCAAAACTTCTTCCACACCGGACTCTCTGCGCATCGTTTCCCTACGCTCGCCACGATTTCCGTCGGCCAGAATAATAATTTCGGTTTGCCCAACNNGGAATTCGTTACTGGACCACGGCTCAGTCCGGCGCGATTACCGCCCTAAGCAATGGCCATGCCGTTTCGCTTCACACCTACGCGGGACAGAACTAACAGCCAGTTCGTCAATTCGCAAGCATAGGTACGAAGCGGGAGTCGCGAGTGAAGCCTGGTTTCAGGGCTCAAACGCCCCTTGCGAGCACCGTCCCCGTCTGGATTTATCCTCGCAAGCGCATGATGATTCCCAAAAGCACCATCACTGCGAAAAATCCGACCAGCGCCTGATATTCACGATTGCGCCGGTAGAGCGCCCACGAAAAGCCCCTACGCATACCTCTGGCGCTAGTTTGAGTTTCCGCGTCCGCAGCTTGCGACCTGTATCCGCGCAATGCGGGCCAGAATAGCGGCACACGCGCGGCATATTCTTCATACCCGGCCCCATAATGTTCCCGAAGCTCCCCTTCCTCGCGCTTCATCACTCCGGGATAAAACGCCAGAAAGAACGCCGCAACCAGGATCGCCGCCAGCCAGGAATGCCCCGCAATCAGCAGTCCCGCCGCCAAGAAAAAGCTTCCGAGGTAAAGCGGGTTTCGCGTGTGAGAATAAGGTCCCGACGTCGCCAGCCCCTCATGTTTCCGCAAGTGCCCCGCCGCTGCCGCGCGAATCAGCAAACCTACCACGCCCACTATCGCGCCCGCTGCGATCGATCTCGCCGTTGGTCTCGCCAGAAAGAAAAATACCGCTGCCACTGGGTACCCCAACCGCACTCGCCAACGCATAAGAAAAGAAATATCCACTCTCAGGCCATCCCTATTCGCCCCATCACCGCTTTTACCACCTGGTCAACGTTTATCGAAAGCATCGCCCGCGAGTATTCGCCGCCCCGCGAATACGTGATTTCATCAGGCTCCGCATTCCGCACGACGGTATTCCCGTCGGGGGGATATGGCCCGTTTCGGGCCGGGTCGGTTGGTCCATATAATGCGACAACGGGTGTTCCGAGCGCCGCCGCGAGATGCAGCGGGCCAGTGTCCGCAGCCACCACGAATCTTGCGCGCCTCAGCATCGCCATCAATTCGACCAGATTCATTGGAACGGGCAGTGGTTTGGACTCTCCCGCCGCCCTGCACACCTCCAAGCAGAGGCTTTCTTCCCCCGGCCCGTAGCTGATAATCCCCCGCCAACCCAACCGTTCGTACAAACACTCGTGAAGTTCTCCATAACGCTCCGTCGGCCAGCATTTCGAACCCCAGCCTCCCCCCGGACTCAGGACAAAATAGTCTTCAAGCTGACCGGCCTCCAACTGTCGCGCCATTCGAAATTCAGCCTCGGTATCTCGCGGTAGTGGAAATCGAATCTTTCCCTTTTGCGCTCCGGCCATTTCCGCAAGCGAAAGGTTTTGCTCCACCACATGCTTCCCAACGGGGGTAACCGGCGAGTTATACATCAGCGCCGCCGCAGCCTCGCGCGCAAAATCTCCGGCGAACCCAATGCGGCGTGATGCTCCGCTGGCCAGGGCCAGGGCTGCGGATTTGTACAACCCTTGAAAATCGATCGCTGTCGAATATTCCGCTGAACGCAGCCGCTTAATCGTCCGAGCTACGCTGCCCAGATCTCTTCGCTCGATAGGAATCACCGCGCTGATCTCGGAATTGCCCTCCAGCAACGGCGCCCACTTCCGTTCCACCAGCCAATCCACTTGCGCTTGCGGAAACGCACTCCGCAGCGCAGCCACGGCAGGCAGCGTGTGAACGATGTCGCCCATCGAACCCATGCGAATCACCAGGAATCGCGGATTAGCCATGCGATCGTTCGCGAATTTCGCTCAGCAATTCGCGTGTCGAATGCTCCTTCGGGTCGCCAACGATAGCCACGCGAATTCCCAGCTCCGCTGCAACTTTTCGTTCAGGCACCGTCTCGACTGCGTAATCCGTTCCCTTCGCGTGAACATTGGGGCGCAGCTCCCGTAGCAATTGCTCCACGTTATCCTCATTGAAAATCACCACGTAGTCCACAACCCGCAGCGCCGCTACCAGTTCCGCTCGCGCTTGTGCCGGCAGGATGGGTCGCCCCGCTCCTTTCAGTTTGCGGACGCTGCCATCGCTGTTGATTCCCACCACCAGCACGCCCCCTTCGCGCTTCGCGCCTTCGAGATAGCGCACGTGACCCGCGTGCAGAATATCGAAACACCCGTTCGTCAGCACCACGTTGCGCCCGCGCGCATTTTCATCGCGGATACGCACCGCGACTGCGCCTCTGGCCATAATTTTTGTGCGCGTGTCCATTTCAAGTGTGGCTTCGCTGTCTCAGGATTGTGGGTCAGGCGAGTTAGATGTGCCTCAAAGATGATCCCACCGCTTCTTCCAGTTCCTGCCGGTTAACGGTAGCTGTCCCGCGCTTCATCACGACGATGCCGCCGGCACAATTTGCCAGCCGCGCCGCCTCGGAAAAACTTCCGCCGGCAGCAAGCGCGAGTGTAAACACCGCTATCACCGTATCGCCGGCCCCCGTTACGTCTACCGCGTCCTCTTCCCCAAATGCGGCAATTGGGAGCGGTGCATGTGCGCGTTCGAATAGCACGCTTCCGTGTTTTCCGCGTGTGACCAGGAGCGCCCGCATATGCATTTCCTTCAACGCTCGCTGGCCCAATTCGAGCAATTTCGTATTGTCGGTGCCGGTGTTGATGTGGTAGAGCGCCTCGATTTCCGGCTCGTTGGGAGTCGCCGCAGTAATTTTCGCATCGCGATAATCAAGCATTGCGTGGCGCGAGTCCAGCGTGACAATCTTACGGCTTATGCTCCGTACTATCTTTGGGGTCACTGCGCCAAAACCATAATCGGAGGCCAGGACCGCGCTGGCGCTGTTGGCTTGCTTTCGGATATTTTCTTCCAGGCGCGATTGAACATCCATTGCCGGGGCCTGCTCAGGCTCCCGATCAACGCGTAGCACCTGCTGTGCCGCCGTGTGCGCCCACCCGGCGAGGAATCTCGTCTTTGTGGGAGTCGCATACTCACGCGGATGCAGAATGCCCCCACAATCCACGCCTTTGCTCCGAAAAACCTCGTGCAGTGACCTTCCCGCTTCGTCATCTCCGAGCAGTCCCACCGCCGCCACGTGCGCTCCCAAATCCGCGAGATTGTTCACCGCGTTCGCGCCGCCGCCAGCCCGGAATTCCGATCCACGTCGCCGCAAGATCAAGACCGGCGCTTCGCGGGACACACGCAAAATATCTCCACTCACGAATTCGTCCGCCACAAAATCACCCAGCACGGCGATTCGCTGCTCGCTGAGACGCGCTATCAATGCAAGGAGCCGCTCGAAATCGCTTGCCGGCATTGAACCTCGTTGTTTTGCATGCGCCGACAAAGGGATTCTTGATTTCGCGCTGGGCGACTCTGCTTTCGACGGCGTGGCCTTTGGCCACTCCCCTCGGATTCGCGGCATTACATCATCTCCCGCAATAAAATGTCCACCGCCTGTCCAATTTCGTCCGCTACGAACTCCGGCTCATGCGGCCAGCGGACCCGGTTCCATTCGTACTCGCCGCGTCCATATCCCGTCATTACCAGTATTGTGCGGCATCCAGCGGCATGTCCCATGGCGATATCGTCATAGCGATCACTCACCAGTCCTGAACCCGAAATTTCCAGGCCATGTTCCTCGGCGGCGCGCGTTAGCATCCCTGGAAATGGTTTTCTGCAATCACACCCGATCTCGGTGCCGTGGGGACAATAATAAATTCCATCCACATGCGCCCCCGCCGCGCCCAACTCTCTGGCCATTCGTTCGTGGATTTGACCGACCATCTCCTCCGGAAAGAAACCCCGCGCTACCCCCGACTGATTAGTTACTACAATTACCGGAACGCCCGCCAAATTCAGCCGCCGAATTGCCGCCGCCGCGCCGGGAAGCATTCGGAAGCGGCTGATATGGTTCAGATAGCCGACTTCGTCCAGGATTGTCCCATCGCGATCGAGAAATACTGCGCGAGGCTTGTTCGTCGACGGTGAATTCTCCCGCACGTCTGCTGATAGCACGTTAGGCCCTCTCCAACAGGCCGCGTCCGGCGGCATATACCGTGGCGACATCCACGCGCGTCATGCAGCGATGGTCAATGGGACATTTGCGCAGGAAACACGGGCTGCAAAACACCGGCTCGCGAACAATCGCGCCACGTGACGTTACCGGCGCCGTATCATTCGGATCGGTAGGACCGAAAACGCCCACCACGGGAACTTCAGCCGCTGCCGCAACATGCATGGCTCCGGAATCATTGCCAACGAAAAGCTGGCACGATGCCAAGAGAGCGGGCAATTCCGAAATGGCAGTGCGTCCGGCAAGATTTATGGGAGTTGTTGGCATGGCCGCGGCGATGCGCGAGCAGATTTCCTGTTCAGAAGACGTGCCGAACAGTATCACAGCGGCATGAAACTCCTCAATGAACTGGCTGGCCACGGCCGCAAACCGCTCTGGCGGCCAGCATTTTGCCGAACCATACGCGGCCCCCGGGGCGATTGCGATTCGCATCGCCCCTGGCGCGGCGCCCTCGGCCTGCAATTTTGCTTCAGCCGCATCGCGCTCCTTGGGCAAAATCTCCAATCGTATCTCGCGAACTTCGGGCAGCGTGATTAGCCACCCGGCATTCCGAAGTAAATTCAGGTAGTAGTATGACTCGTGCGCGGGAATTTCACCGGCCCGCGGCGGCGCAATCGCCTGGGTTAACAGCAGGCTGCGGCCATCCCGCGCGTAACCAATTCGCCGCGGAATTCCCGCGCGCCAGGCCAGCCATGCTGAGGAAAATGAATTCGGCAGCAGAACGGCGGCATCAAACTGTTCCAAGCGCAGGGAGTTCGCCACTTGCTCCGTCGCGCCCCAATCCCCCAATCCTCCGCTGCTGGCCAATGGAATGACACGATCCACGAATGGCTGCCCGTCGTAAAGTCCGGCTACCCACGGACGCGCCAGCGCCACAATCTCCGCGTCCGGCCATCGGCCTCTAATCGCGTTCAGCGCGGGTATAGCCATTATTGCATCGCCCACCCAGTTCGTGGCGCGAACCACAATCTTCATCGCGCGCCCGAGCCTGAAGCGCGGTGATTTCTTTCCGCCGTACCCATCACCACGCGCCAGAATTCATCCCCGCGCGGTAAATCCATCGAGATCTGGGCGTAGTAAACCGGTAAATCGACTCTCACTGCGGCGCGCCCGCTTTGCGTGTCGCCACCGTGTTTATTCCCGCGGATAAAGTCACCGCCAAAATTACACACGTCTTTTTCCGTGCATAGCAAGGCCGTGGCGCCGGCGCTTCTCGCCTGCTTCTCAAGCCGCGCCCAATCCGGCGCCCAATAGTGATGATGGTCCCGGAACGCCATCTCCCCGCATACCGCCAGCCCCCACCTCCGCGCATCGGCAAAAAACGCCTGCGCATTTCCAATCCCGCAAAACGCAAAGAACCGTTGACTCGAGTATTCCGCCGCGCTGAACGCGGCATCTTTTGCGAAGCCGTCCGCTGTCCACCGCCGAATCACGTCCAGCTTCGTCCGCCCGTAAAACACATGCGCGGCCGTGTGCCGACGGATCACATCTTCAATGGATGGCGTCCCCTCGCTGCGCGTGATGACGACCACGTCCGCGCGTCCAAGGGCGCTCACCGGCTCCCGCAATCTTCCCGCTGGCAGCAGGTATCCGTTGCCGAATGGATTCTCCGCGTCAATCAAAACGATATCCGCGTCCCGCCGCAATGGTAGATGCTGAAAACCATCGTCCAGAACAAACCAGCCCACCCCCTGCTGCTCCAATTGTTTTCCCATCGAATGGCGATCTGCCCCTATACCGAACCACGCCGCTTGCTGCGCCAGGTTGCCCGCTTCCGCACGCCGCCCGCGCAGCCGCCGCATCAGCAACCGCACCTCGTCCGGCATACGCTCGTCCGGCAGCCGAACAGCTTCGCTTTTATTTGTATCATCCGCGCGCATCACCATCCCGGATTTTTCGCGGTGTCCACCTCGCGCAAATCCCGCGTATCCGCGCGTCAGCACACCTGCCGCTTTGCCTTCCCGCGCCAGCCGCCCCACCAGCCACAGCGCCAACGGAGTCTTCCCCGTACCCCCCACCGTCAGGTTCCCGACGCTGATCACCACGCCGTCGAGCCGCCTTTGCCGCAACAGTCCCTTTTGATAAGCCCTGGCGCGCAGTTTCACCGCGGCGAGCCATAGCAAGGATGCCGGCCATAATACGGGCCTTAGATAATATTGAACCGCTTCGACTTTACGATTCATTTCGTAACGATAGATCTCGAAATCATCCCGCGAACTCCGCGCTGTTGGCCCCGGTATCGGGCTCTTGCCGAACAATTGCCCTGATTCGCGCGACAGTTCGCTCGGTTGCTCCGCGATGCCGTTGCACGAGGGAGATCGCGTTCTGCCCCATCCCCCGCCGCATGGCATCCTGCTGAATCATCCGCACCCATTCCCGCCCTAGTTCTTCGCCGCTTTTCACCTGCACTCCGGCGCGCTCGGCCAGGAACTGCGCCGCCATCTCCTGGAAATTTCCCATGTGCGGGCCGAACACGGGCGCGCGCCCAAAAAATGCCGGCTCCAGTAAATTGTGTCCTCCCACGGAAATTAGCGATCCTCCGATGAACACCGCATTCGCGAGGCTATAAGTGCCGCCCAGCTCTCCCATGCTGTCGAGCACCAGCACATCGGCATCCTCCGCCAGCGGCGCGCTCAGTGATAAATGGCTCCGGCGCGCCACTGTCCATCCACCCTGCGAGACAATCTGCGCCGCCCCATCGAAACGCTCTGGCTTTCGCGGCGCAAGCACCAATAGCGACCGCCGCCACTGCCGCTGCACCACATCGTACGCCGCCAGCACCGCTTCCTCTTCATCCGCGGCCACGCTTCCCGCCACTACCACGGGCCAGCGCTCCTGCTGGCGTATCTGCATTTCGAGCCATTGCACAAACGGCCCAACCGGCGGCGCAGCCAAATCGTATTTCAGGTTTCCGGTTACTTCGATTTTGGATTCGTCCGCTCCCAGTTCCTTCAATCGCCGCGCTCCCTCCTCCGATTGGGCCATGAACGCCGCTCCATTGCCCAGCGCATCGGCGATGAATCCATTGAGATAGCGATTCGTCNNTCGTCCACCGGTAATTACGAAATGACTTATCCGAGATTCGTGCGTTCGCAAAAACTACCGGCACGCCGACGCGCCGCGCCTCCCGTAGCAGATGCGGCCATATTTCCGTCTCGATGATGATGATCGCAGCGGGGCGCAAAGCACGCAGAAATCGGCGCGCCACCCACGCGAAATCCAGCGGGAAATAG
>PKXT01000203.1 GCA_003133505.1 Acidobacteriota bacterium | reverse complement strand
GTCCGCGGCTTCCTCGTCGAATCCGGCCGCCCCGGCTTCAGCTCCTGGGATGTGCATGGCAAATGGTCGCTCCGCGCATCCGTCACTTCCGGCCTCGCCATGACCGATTGCCACATTCCCGCCGAAAATCTGCTGCCCAATGTCGAAGGCCTGAAAGGCCCGCTGGGCTGCCTCAATCAGGCGCGCTATGGGATTGGATGGGGCGCACTCGGCGCGGCCATGGCTTGCTACGACACAGCTCTCCGCTATTCCAAGCAGCGCAAGCAGTTCCGCAATCAACCCATCGCCTCACATCAGCTTGTGCAGGAAAAGCTCGTCTGGATGATTACCGAAATCACCAAGGGACAGTTGCTCGCGCTCCAGGTCGGACGCCTTAAGGACTCTGGTCGTGTCCATCACTCCCACATCTCCATGCTGAAAATGAATAACGTGCGCATCGCCCTCGAAACCGCCCGCATGGCTCGTAACATCCTCGGTGCCAACGGCATCGTGGACGATTACTGTGTCATGCGCCATATGAATAATCTCGAATCCGTGTTTACTTACGAAGGTACTGACGACATTCACAAGCTCATCATCGGCGAACGTATCACTGGAATCTCGGCCCTTTGATAACCAGCAAAATCCCGCCTCGCGTCATTGTCCATCGCACCGTTTTGCGGGCTGGACTACTTCTTTTCATAGCGTTATTTCTTGCCGCGATTCCCGCGCCGCATCGCGCATCTTCCCAGACNNCATCCTCTGCCGCTGCCTCCGCTCCCTTTACCGAGCGGCCCAAGATTCGCGCCATCACCGCTTTCATTAAGATGGATCCCGACCATTACCGGACTCAGGTGCAACAAACGCTGGTCTTTCTACGGTCCGCCAGCGACGCCTTTAAGAAAGCTGGCTACGACGTTCAAGGCATTCGCATTACTACCCAGCCCTTTCCCGAATATGCCGGCTACATGACTGGCGGACAGGCTGTCACCTTTTTTCAGGACTACGACCGCCTGGCCACCGCGCAGGGCTTTGACACTTCCATCGGCCCTGCCATGCTCAACGATAAGGACGATCCGCGCCAGGCCCAGCTCCTAGCCAAAATTCTTGAAAACACCACCACACTCGAAGGCAGCGTCATCATCGCCGACGCCGACGGCATCCATTGGCGCGCTATCAGCGCCGCGTCGCGCCTCATCAGCGAAGTCGCCGAACACACCCCTCACAGCCAGGGCAATTTCCGTTTTGCCGCCACCGCCATGCTCAAAAGCGGCACGCCTTTTTATCCCGGTTCGTATTATTCCGGAGTGGGCAATCAATTCGCGCTGGCCCTGCAATCCGCCAATGTCGTTGACGAAGTTTTTCGCCGTTCCCACGATCCCGTCGAGGCTGCGCATCTCCTTGAACAAGCCCTCGAAATTCACGTTCGCGTCCTCGACGTCACCGCCCGCTCTCTTACCTCAACAAATTGGACCTACAGCGGCATTGATCTTTCCCCCGCGCCTTTGAAGGAAGTTTCCATCGGCGCCGCCATCGAGCATTTCACTGGCGGACCCTTCGGCGGCAGTGGCACCATGACCGCCGCGGCCACCATCACCCAGGCTCTGCGCGCCGTTCCATTTGCCCATGTCGGCTATTCCGGCCTCATGCTTCCCGTCCTCGAAGATTCCGTGCTGGCCCAGCGCTGGGGTCAGGGTGGCGTCAGCCTGGACGCGTTGCTGGCCTACTCCTCTGTTTGCGGCACCGGCCTCGACACTGTGCCACTGCCCGGCGACGTCACCCGCGAGCAGCTTGACCGCATCCTCGGCGACGTCGCTACGGAAGCGTTTAAACTCAATAAACCTCTTTCCGCGCGCCTCCTGCCGGTCACCGGGAAAAAGGTCGGCGATCACACCGAATTCTCCGATCCCTTTCTGGTCAACACCACCCTGCAGCCTCTGCCCTGACTTGAACCTTTTGTGACCCTAGCCGCGACGCCTAGGGTCTGATCGGCAACCTCCGGGGTATAACGATGCTAGCTCGATCCCCGGAGGCTCGGGGTATGCGATTTCCACCGTCCACGGTTCACCTCGGTCCCCTAACTCGGAAGTTTGTGTCCGGTGCCGTTTGGGAAGGAACTGACAAATTCCCTGCATGGCAGGATTGGGCTGACGAAGTTGAAGAGGCTCTAAATTTTCTAGAACGGGAGAGCCATATCGAATCTTTTTTCTCCGTTGCGAGGGCGGGCAAGACGCCGCAACATCGTGACGCTTGCCTAGCGAAGACTAGAGCGGCCCCTCATTTACGCCGAAATGGTTTTCGAATGCGCAGTGGGAGCCCCCCCCGGTCAAGGCAGCACGAAGGGTGACGTTCTGATATGTCTCGCGGACTCGCCGAATATTTTCGTCGAGATTAAACAGCCTGGATGGCAAAGTGAATTGCTACCTCGGCGCATTGCAGAACGCCAAAATCACTTCCCAGAAGATCGAACGCGGCGTCTGGAACGGATTCGACAAGATAGGTATTCTGCCATTGAGGGGGGTGCGGTCGGCTCCCATTTAGCAGCTTTGGATGTTGTCAGGCGAAATGCGATCCCGAAGCTCACCAAACAGTGTCCCAACCTTGTCGTCGTTATCGACGATCTAACGGTCACGCCAGTTGGAATGCCTGGATTAGCGCAGTTCGTGGAGCGTGAGTTTTTAAAACCTGACCACGATCCCGATGATCCGGATGACGTCTTTTCTTACGAACGGTTGGGCGGCTTACTTTTCCTTAATATGGAGCTGCAAGTTGGCGACAGGGTGAGATGCCGAACGGACTTTGTCCAGAATAGGAATGCATTGCCTCCATGCGATTTGCCTCCTAGCGTAGCTTCAGCCCTTTCAAAAATGCGAGAGGAGAGTCGGAAGCTGCGCGAGCAGCAATTCGCTGGTCGTCCTACTTGTTTTGAAATGATTCGATCACGCGACAATAGTCGGGGGGCTGCCGTGGTAGAACCCAGTGTCGACCTCATGGCTGAAACATAACAAAGCAGAAATTTGCTTCCTAGCCCCACACAACAACTTGCCGCCCTCATGGCGCAACAGGAGACTTTTGTTATGATAGGCCCCGCGCGCAAGCGTCCGCTACGCCACCGACGGGCATAAGGACGCGGAATTAAATCTAAGCGCAGGGAGTCATCCAATGGAAAAAGAACTTAGTCTCGAATTTCTGCGCGTC
This sequence comes from Acidobacteriota bacterium, assembly GCA_003133505.1. Taxonomy (GTDB): domain Bacteria; phylum Acidobacteriota; class Terriglobia; order Acidiferrales; family UBA7541; genus PALSA-278. The sequence continues at coordinate 9,412 of PKXT01000203.1, read as the reverse complement.
GTCGAACAGGGCGCCATCGCCGCCGCCCATACCATGGGCCTGGGCGACCGCCATAAAGCCGATGAAGTCGCTGTCGAAGCCATGCGCAAGGCCATGGACGCCGTTCACATGGACGGCACCATCGTCATTGGCGAAGGCGAGCGCGACGAAGCTCCCATGCTCTTCATTGGCGAAAAGGTCGGCGCCGCTCACCGCGATAAAGGCAGTTCCTACCCCGGCGTGGATATCGCTGTTGACCCGCTGGAGGGAACCAACCTATGCGCCACTGGCGCGCCCAATGCAATCGCCGTCCTGGCCGCCAGCGAATCCGGCGGGTTGCTTCACGCGCCCGATCTTTACATGGAAAAAATCGTTGTGGGACCTGACTGCCGCGGCTGCGTGGACCTCGACGCGCCCGTCGCCGACAACCTTCGCGCCGTCGCCAAACGCCTGCAACGCGATATTGAAGACCTTGTCGTTGTGGTCCTCGATCGCGAACGCCATGCCAAGCTGATTGACGACATTCGCGCCACTGGCGCGCGCATTCGCCTGATTGGGGNNGGCGATCATGGGAACCGGCGTTCACGCGGTGATGGGGACGGGAGGCGCGCCGGAAGGCGTCCTCACCGCGGCCGCGCTGCGCTGCCTTAACGGACAGATTCTCGCTCGGCTGGTAGTCTCAAAACCCGAGCACGAAGAACGTCTCGCCGCCATGGGCGTCAAAGACGCCAAGCGCGTTTATGACACTCAGGATCTCGCTCCGGGGAAAAATCTTATCTTCGCCTGTACAGGCGTCACTGACGGCAATCTTCTTCGCGGAGTTAGTTTCTTTGGTGACGGCATCCGCACCCACTCCCTGATTCTCACTTATTCCGAGCATCAGGTCCGCTTCATTGACTCCATCCACCTGGAGAAAAAGCCCGAAGCCCGCGTCCGGCTATAGCAATCTTTGAGGGGTTACACGAAAGCCTAATCCAAGAAACCTAGCTTCAATAAGCGAGATCTGGAATCGCAATGGAAGTTCGAGCGTCCTACCCTATGGGCTTTCGCTCCGCTAGTTAGGCTCGGGCGGCGAAAGCGCGGCCCAGGCTGGCGGCGCTGACGTGGGCCACGCCAGCAGCCAGGCCCGGCAAATGTCCGGGCTGCGGCGGGTAATAGGCTGATGAACCATTGGCCGGGCCGCTCACATGCACGGTGATCGCCTCCAGCCGTTTAAGGATGGACTGCCACTGGGCGGCCTCAAGCTGGCGCAAGTACGGCCTTAAATGCTGTATGAAAGGATCCTCCAGCATCAATTCGCCCTGATTTTCCGGCAGAAAAAAACGGTTCAGCCCGATGTTGAGCGCCGCAGCGATCTTCTCGAGCGTTCCTAGGCTCGGAGTCATCTGTCCGCTTTCGATTCGCGACAGATAGGAACGGGAAACTTTGGAACTGGACTGTAACTGGCTCTGGGTCATGCTCCGCCATTCGCGAAGCTGCCGGACGCGTATCCCGATGCGCTCCACAATTTGCGTGTTGGGCCAGGCCCGGCTCTGCGCTTCCTGCTCGGGCAAGGGCGGCACTTCGGGCGGCGGCAGGGTGATGGCCTGCACCACGGGCAGCAGCCGGAGGCACCGGCGGCAGTATCCCGCGCGTGTCCGGTATTGCACCAGACCGCAGAGGTGACATCGCAGTACGTCTCGATCGCTTGCTGTTTCGTTCATAGCCTTGCGGCTGTTGTTTCCGCTAATGCCGGCCATATCGTCCTTTCATAGCCTTGACGTGTGCGGAAGGGCGAAAGTCTGTTTGCCCCCCAAAAGACAAGCAGACGAATGGTTCGAAAGCATTCTGTCTGAATGGCTATTAACGAGTCAAGTAATTTCCGTAACGGATACATCTTTTTTTTGGATCATGCACCGGACTGAAACATGCTTGACTCCCGCCGCCCTCCAACCGCGCTTGGCATTCGCGCCCTGACACAAGCACAATGGCATTTATGCTCACACGTGACGATGCTTGGAACCTCTTGTGCGAATATACCGCCGGTGACGGCCTTCGCAAGCATGCCTTGGCCGTCGAAGCCTGCGTTCGCTTTTACGCGCGCCGCGCCGGAGCCGATGAGGACCTCTGGGGGATCACCGCCCTGCTGCACGATTTTGATTACGAGCGCTGGCCCAATGATGAACACCGCCCAGATGCCGAGCATCCTTTTCAGGGGTCGGGCATTCTTCGAGAGCGCGGCTACCCTGAGGAAATGATCCACGCGGTCCTCGGCCACGCCGATTACACCGGAGTAGCTCGCGAATCCGCCCTCGACCACACTCTTTTTGCGTGCGATGAACTGGCCGGCTTTCTCACGGCTTGCGCCCTGGTCAAACCCAGCAGGAGCATTCACGACGTGGAAGCTGCTTCCGTAAAGAAAAAATTGAAGGACAAAGCCTTCGCCCGCGGCGTAAATCGCGAGGATGTTCGGGTCGGCGCCGAAGAGTTGTGCCTGCCACTCGAAGACCATATCGCCAATTGCATCGAAGCCATGCGCGGCGTTGCCACAGAACTCGGATTGGAAGGTTCGGGCCGCTAAGAAGTCTTTCACCTTTTCCGCGCGCCCCATTTGCACGTCCTCCTTTTCCCGCGCGCTCCCGTTCCGATGCATAGGCATCGCAATCCGCCGTGTTAGAATTCCCCCATGGAGCGCGTGAACGAATTTCTCGGGCCCGCGATGCGCTGCGTCGGCGATCCCGCTACCCCCATGACCTGGATTCGCGCAACATGGGCGAGCCTCGCTGGCGAGCAACTTGCCCGCCGTACTTCGCCTTTTCGCCTCGTCAACGGCTGCCTCGAAATCACTGTGCCCATTGCCAGCGAAGCTGCGGCGATCCGGGGCCTTGAAGAGGAATTGCGCGGCCGGATCAATCGCGCGTGGGGCCGCAACCTGGTTCGCGAAGTTCGTTTTTGCAACGTACCTTCCCGCCTGCCTCATGAAATGGATAACACCCATCTACCGTTTATCCGCAAAGGCGCGCAACCCCCGCGCACCCGGAAACCCGTTCCATGAGCATCACCCCTGAAGAAGTTCTTCGCGTCGCCGAGCTGGCCTATTTGGAACTTTCCGAGGAAGAGCTGCATACCTATCGGCGCCAACTCGACGGCATCCTCGCCTACATTGACAAGCTCCGCGAAATTGACGTTTCCGCTGTTGAGCCTATGGCGCAGATTCTCTCTGCCGCGTCGCCTGACGAATCTGACTCTCTGCGCGATGACATTGTCCGCCCTGATTCTTCCGGCCCCAAGATTCTCCAGCAAGCGCCCGAAGGATTGCCACCCTGGTTTCGTGTCCCACGAGTAATTTCCCGATGAGCGCCGCAACGCTCCCAAGTTCGTGGACAATCTCTTCCATTCGCGAATCGCTCCTGCTAAAGACAGTCTCCGCCCGCGAACTGACTGCGGAATTTTTCCGGCGCATCGAACGCGATAATCCGCGCATCAACGCTTTCCTCACTGTTTGTCCTGAGCGCGCCTTTGCCGCAGCCGATCATGTGGACGCTCTCATCGCTCGCGGTGAATCCCTGCCGCCATTGGCCGGCGTTCCTGTCGCCATGAAGGACGTTCTCAGTACTGCCGGAGTTCGCACTACTTGCGGTTCCAAAATTCTCGAGAACTATATCCCCCCTTACGATGCCACGGCCGTTTCGCGGCTGGAAAGCGCTGGCGCCGTCATTCTCGGCAAAACCAACTGTGACGAATTTGCCATGGGCAGCTCCAACGAAAATTCCGCTTTTGGTCCCGTGCAAAATCCGGCCGCGCCGGGATATGTCCCCGGAGGATCCAGCGGCGGTTCCGCAGCCGCGGTGGCTGGGCAGCTTGCCGTGGCTGCGCTGGGAACTGATACCGGCGGCTCCATTCGGCAACCGGGTGCTTGCTGCGGAATCACGGCTCTTATGCCCACCTATGGGCGCGTCTCCCGTTATGGATTGACCGCTTTCGCGTCTTCGCTCGATCGTATTGGCCCTCTGGCCAATTCCGTCGAAGATGCCGCGTCAGTGTTGGCCGCAATGGCCGGCCGCGATCCGCTTGACGCAACTTCCACTTCCGCGCCTGTTCCCGACTATCGCGCGCAATGCCAGGAGCCTCTCCACGGGCTGCGCTTGGGCATTCCCCGCCAATATTTCGGTGAAGGTCTCGATCCCGAGGTGCGCCAAAAAGTGGAAGAAGCCATCGCCATGCTAGAAAAACTTGGCTGCCGCCGTGTTGATTTGGACATGCCCCACACGGATTACGCCATCGCGGCCTACTACATCATCGCCACCGGCGAAGCCAGCTCCAACCTCGCTCGCTACGACGGCGTCCGTTACGGACTGCGCGAACCTGCCAATTCGCTTCGCGAAATGTACAAACGCACTCGCGGACGCGGATTTGGGACGGAAGTAAAACGCCGCGTCATGCTGGGTACCTATGCACTATCCGCCGGTTATTACGACGCTTACTATTTGCGCGCCCAGAAGGTTCGCGCCCTGATCGCCCGCGATTTCGCGGAGGCTTTCCAGCGAGCCGACGTCCTGATTACTCCCACCACTCCCACACCCGCTTTTCGCATCGGCGAGCGAACGTCTGATCCTCTGAAGATGTATCTCGCTGACATTTACACAGTTACCGGATCTCTCGCTGGTATTCCGGGTATTTCTGTCCCCTGCGGAAAATCCACTGCGAACCTGCCCATTGGTTTGCAGGTTTTTGGCCCGCACTTCACCGAATCACTTGTTCTCCAGGTCGCCCACGCCTATCAAGAAGCCGCCTCTCCCCTCCCATCCTAGGGGTCACAAAAATCGCCCCGCGCCTCTCGCCCATAACCCTGAAAACTCTCCATACGCCTAAGTGTCCGGTAAATGTCCGGTTTTGTCCGTTGTCTGACGGCGGCAACCACCAGGTGGAACTCCAAACAGTGCCACCAGATTCACCGTCAACTAGGCTCCATCCCTTGAAGGGGCGAGCAGTGCTGTCACGCGCTCGTCCCCTCAAGGCGCTCCAGGCAAAATACTCCGGGCAAACGCCCCCAGCCGGGCCGCATCACATACTCGATGAGATGGGTTTCCCTTTCTGATCGAATGTGTCGCGGCCCGCTCTTTTCTGGGCGATCCCCGCATAACCCGATATTTCGCAGCGGGCCACTGCGCGGCTCTAGACCTCCACTATGCGCGGCTGGGGGCCATTTCCTTGCGACATTCGCCCTCTCACTGGTTACCGGCTGCTTATCCGTTTTCTGCCCTCTCGTGTTTTCACAGGCTGGCTCGCCTTCCGCTATGCAATCGCAAACTTCGTCCGCGCCTTCGGTAGCCCAAGAGCCGGCTTCGCCGGGGCATAATAGCCCCGCGCCTCCTACTGCCCTGCCTCGCGGGAAAAAACTCATCCTGAAAGATGGGGGCAGCGAAGTCGTTCGCAGCTATTCAGTGGAAAACGATCGTGTGCATTATTACAGCTTGGAACGCTCGCAGTGGGAGGAAATTCCAGTTGCGATGGTGGATTGGGACGCCACTCACAAGGAAGAGGCGGCTGAATCCGCCGCCCAGTCCGCGCAATTGGCCAGTGTCAAAGCCCATGGACGGGAACTCAAGGCTCGCACGGTCGCCGAGGACGTGGATGCGAGTTATGAGGTTGCTCCCGGCGTCTTCCTGCCGGCCGATGATGGATTGTATCTCCAGCAGGGCAGCGCCTTAACACCGCTAAAGCAAGTTACCGCGGACATGAAAACCGACAAGCGCCGTGCGGTGGAGAAAATGCTCGTGCCCATGCCCGGCCTGGTTCCCTCCCGGCGTAACATGGAATTGAAAGGCCCGCGCTCCACCATCCGTCTCACTACTTCGCAGCCGGAGTTTTATCTCCACACCTCGGAACCGCGGGAGCCGCGCGTGGATTTACTGAGGGCCCGCGCGAGCGGCGGCGCCCGGGTGTTTGAAAGCCTCGACACCACTCCGGATATGGGCCCCAGCCAGCCAAGCACTGTGGACAAATCCATCCCCATGCAGTCGTGGACGGTCGCCAAAGGCCTTTACCGTTATACGCTCACGCAGCCGCTGCCTGCTGGCGAATACGTAATAACCATGAATCCTGAGGACAGCGACAAAGTAAATCTTATGGTTTGGGATTTCGGTTTGGACGCGCCATCTGGCTCTGTCGGCCGCGCTCACTAAAACCGTCCCTGCGCGCTCGCTGACCGTTCCGGAACGACACAATCCGTTTCTATGAAAAACAGCAGCCAAAAGAAAATCGGCCCACTGGCGCCGGATCGACCAGTGCTTCCTCATCGTCCAGCGGCCAGAGGGCCGATTAAAAAACTATATTGCGGAAGGGCGATTGTCACTCCGCCACCCCTCGCCCCACTGATAAACTAGCCTTCGCTGGCCAGGTCGCCATCTTTTGCGGCATATTCCATCGAAGCGGCGTCTTCGGCGCCTAACGGAATCTCCGCCTCAAATTCCTCTTCTTTCGGAACCTCCGTCATCAACCGGACGGCGCGGTAACGGTCCAGGCCTGTGCCTGCTGGAATTAGCCTGCCCATGATTACGTTTTCCTTCAGCCCGCGCAGGTAATCCACGCGGCCCGAAATCGCCGATTCCGTCAGCACGCGCGTGGTTTCCTGGAAACTGGCCGCCGAAATGAACGAATCGGTGGACAAAGAAGCTTTGGTGATTCCCAGCAGCAACGGCCGTCCCGTTGCCGGACGCTCGCCTTCATGTATGGTCCGGTCGTTTTCTTCGCGGAAGCGGAACTTGTCCACCTGCTCCTCAAGAAGGAATGCGGTATCTCCCACGTCTTCCACCTTCACCCACCGCATCATTTGCCGGACAATCACTTCGATGTGCTTGTCATTGATAGTCACGCCCTGGAGGCGATAAACTTCCTGAATGGCATTTACCAGGTAGGCCTGCGTGTACTTTTCGCCCAGCACGGCCAGCAAATCGTGGGGATTCAGCGGCCCGTCAATCAACCGCTCGCCAGCGCGAACCCGCTCGCCTTCCTGCACGTTCACGTGGACGCCGCGCGGGATCAAGTACTCCTTGATCGTCCGGCCGTCTTCGCTCCTCACTTCGATCTTGCGCTGGCCCTTGGCGATGTCGCCATACTGCACCATGCCGTCAATCTCGCTGATTACCGCGGGATCGTGCGGCTTCCGCGTTTCAAACAACTCCACCACGCGCGGTAAACCGCCGGTGATGTCCTTGGTCTTGGTGGTTTCGCGCGGAATTTTCGCCAGCACGTCGCCGCCTTGCACGTCATCACCATCCTGCACCATCAAATGCGCGCGCGCGGGCATCAGGTATTTCTTCTTTACCTTGCCTGAGGAATCGCGTATCACGATGGCTGGCTGATGCTTTTCATCGCCGGGCTGCAGCATGACCACATTCTGGGAAAGCCCGGTAACCTCATCCACTTGCTCTTCCACGGTCACCGCTGGCTGCAAATCCTTGAATTCGACGCTGCCCGCGCTCTCCGTGAGAATGGAGAAGGTGTAGGGATCCCACTCCACCATGGTCTCGCCGCGGCTTACAGCTTGTCCTTCATTCACCAGCAGCCGTGCGCCATAGACCACGTGGTGCCGTTCCTTTTCGCGTCCTTCGCTGTCCACTACCGCGATCAGTCCAGAACGGTTCATGGCAATCAGGCTGGTGCGGCCCTGGGTCACCTTGATATCCACAAACTTCACGGTCCCGGAATTGCGCGCTTCAACCTTGGATTGCGCGCTTACCCGCATAGCCGTGCCGCCAATGTGGAAGGTCCGCATCGTAAGCTGAGTTCCTGGCTCGCCGATGGACTGCGCGGCAATCACTCCCACCGCTTCGCCCATTTCCACCATTCGCCCGGAAGCCAGGTTGCGCCCGTAACACCGCGCGCAAACTCCACGGCGCGTTTCGCACGTCAGCACCGACCGGATTTTCACCTTTTCGATTCCCGCTTCCTGAATGGCGCTGGCCAGGTCCTCGGTGATTTCCTGGTTCGCTTCCAGCAATACGGCGCCTTCGTAATCGCGAATTTTCTCGAGGGTTACGCGGCCCACCACGCGGTCGCGCAACGGCTCCACTTCCTCGCCCGCCTCCACGATCGCTTCCACCGAAATTCCATCCGCCGTGCCGCAATCCAGTTCGCTGATAATCACGTCCTGGGCCACGTCCACCAGCCGCCGCGTCAGGTAACCGGAATCGGCTGTCTTTAGAGCCGTATCCGCCAAGCCCTTGCGCGCGCCGTGCGTGGAAATGAAGTATTCCAGCACCGTGAGGCCTTCGCGAAAGTTCGAAGTGATCGGAGTTTCAATGACCTCGCCCGATGGCTTGGCCATTAGTCCGCGCATACCGCTCAATTGCCGGATCTGCTGCTTCGAACCGCGAGCGCCCGAATCGGCCATCACGTAAATCGGGTTGATCATTCCTTGCTTATCCTGGGTCTCCAAACCCTTGAACATTTCATCAGCCACTTTTTCGGTTACGTCGCCCCAGATGGCTACAACTTTGTTGTACCGTTCGCCGTTGGTAATCGCGCCGTCCAGATATTGCTGTTGCACCTTCAAAACATCGTCTTCGGCTTTTTGTACCAGGCGGCTCTTGTCGCTGGGAATGACCATGTCCGTAATTCCAATCGAAATTCCGGCGTTGGTGGCGTACTGGAATCCCAACTCTTTGAGTTGATCGAGCAGGGTTACGGTCTTTTCCAGCCCAAAGCGCAAATAGCAATACTGCACCACCTGCTGCACACCCTTCTTCTTCAGCAGGCCGTTGATGAACGGCATTTCCGCCGGCAAGTGGTCGTTGAATATTGCCCGCCCCACAGTGGTCTGCAGAAATTGCCGGTTCAGATTCATGGACGGTGTATGCGATACATCCTGATCATCGGGGCCGCTCGCCAGATCGAGTACTTCCCCGGTATAACGAAGGCGTATCGGGGTCAGTAGTTCAACCTGCTCGGCTTCCAGCGCCAGAATTACTTCCTCTGCGCTTCCAAAAGCCCGTCCCTCGCCTTTTGCGCCCGGCTTGGACTTGGTCAGGTAGTACAGCCCCAGCACCATGTCCTGCGTGGGCACCGCCAGCGGCAAGCCGTTGGCCGGCGACAAAATGTTTTTCGCGCTAAGCATCAGGACCGAAGCTTCCACCTGCGCTTCGGGCGACAGCGGAATGTGCACCGCCATTTGATCGCCGTCGAAGTCCGCGTTGAATGCCGTGCACACCAGCGGATGTATTCGGATGGCCTTACCTTCCACCAGCACTGGCTCGAACGCCTGGATGCCCAGCCGGTGAAGCGTGGGCGCGCGGTTCAGCAGCACGGGATGTTCCCGGATTACGTCCTCGAGAATGTCCCACACCACGGGATCCTGCTGTTCCACCATTTCCTTGGCCTGCTTGATGGTCGTGCAGTGGCCCTGCGCTTCCAGGCGGTGATAGATGAACGGCTTGAACAATTCGAGCGCCAT
>PKXT01000039.1 GCA_003133505.1 Acidobacteriota bacterium | reverse complement strand
AGAAACCGGAAGAAGTTCTGGCGGACAGCGGATATTGCTCGGAGGGAAACCTCAAGTACCTGCGGAAGAAGCGAATCGAAGGATTCGTGGCCACGGAGAAGCAAAAGCACGGCGAGCGACGGGCGCCCTGTAAGCGAGGACCCTTATCGAAAAACGCCAGCCGAGTCGAGCGGATGCAACGAAAGCTGGAAACCAAGGTGGGGGCGGCGGTGTACGCGTTGCGCAAGACGATCGTGGAGCCGGTGTTTGGACAGATCAAACAAGCGCGCGGATTCCGGCAGTTTCTCTTGCGCGGGCTGCGGAAAGTGCGAGGCCAGTGGGCGTTGACCTGCATGACCCACAATATTCTGAAGCTGCACAAAATCTGCTATGGATAACACACCCGGTCTCGGCGCCAGGCACTGCAAAAGCAGCCCACAGGAGCTCTCTTCTGTCGCCAAACACCGGCCCGGAGAAGCCACAACTCCAAAACATCTCTTCCCAATACCCCGTTGGATTTGCATCATGGCTCGAAGTAGCATCCAATTAAGGAGTTAAAGCGCGATAGTCAATGCTCGCTAGTGAAGAATTTAGAACATGGCCTGGCTAAGCTATTACTGGGAGCAATCCAAGGGTTACCGTCTCCGCCCCTGGCGCAGCCCGTATATTCGTTGGCGAACGGAAACCTATTGGGGTGGCGACATGAGCCAGCTTTCCGCCGGTGAATTTTTCCGCATGATGTGGCGTGAGCGTGCCGCGCTACGGGGGTTTTTTGTGTGGGCTGATGAGCGCAGGAGGGAACAGCGTCGCCGCGCGTCCCCGGACGATGGACCTGTCACCCAAATAAAGCAGTAGCCCTTGTCTGAAGCACCGTCCGTGTGCGAAACGAATGCGCACGTATAATTGAATCTAGCCGAACCAGTAACCCATCATGCCTGAGCTAACCATTCTTTCCCCGCCTGAACCATCCGTCGAGTCGCTTCATGAAGCGCGTTGGTGGGAGACTGACCACGACGGCCGCGTCCACTGTTACCTTTGTCCACGGCATTGCCACGTCGGCGAAGGGCAGGCCGGATTTTGCTACATTCGCGTGAACCGCGGCGGGAAACTTTACAGCCTGGGCTATGCTCAGCCTGCTGCGCTGCAGATTGATCCCATTGAGAAAAAGCCCCTCAACCATTTTCTGCCCGGCACGCGAATTTTTTCTCTCGGCACAGCCGGCTGCAACATGGGCTGCTTTTTCTGCCAGAATTGGGACATTTCCAAATCCCATCACGATCAGGTAAATTCCGCGCACGTCGCGCCAGAGGACGTTCCCGCGCTGGCCCTGCGAAATGGCTGTCCCTCGATTGCCTTTACCTACAACGAGCCCACTATTTGGGGCGAATATGTTGTGGACATCTGCAAAGCCGCGCGCATTGCGGGTGTGAACACTGTCATGGTAACCAATGGTTACATTACGCGGGAAGCGTTCCACGATATTTACGATCATGTGGACGCGGCCAACGTGGACCTAAAGGCCTTTACCGAGCAATTCTACGGAAAGATCACTCTGACCCACATGCAACCGGTGCTGGATACACTGCTCCGGCTCCGCAATGAGACGAAGGTCTGGTTTGAAATTACCAATCTCGTGATTCCGGGGCTGAACGACGATCCCGATGAGACACGCAACCTGGCCGAATGGATTCTGCGGAATCTGGGCCCTGACGTTCCACTCCATTTCACCGCGTTTCATCCTGACTTTAAATTGCAGGACCGCCCGCCCACGCCTCCGGAAACATTGCACCGCGCGCGCCGCATCGCGCTGGAAGCTGGCCTGCACTTTGTCTATGAAGGAAACATCCATTCGGGGAGCGAAAATACCGTTTGCCCTTCGTGCAGTACGGTGCTGATCCGCCGTTCCTGGCACAGCGTGACGGAAAACCGCCTGCGCGCGGGGTGTTGCCCGAAATGTGGTTTGCCTATTGCTGGCGTCTGGAGCCACTTGTCCGCCGTGTAAGCAGGCGCTTGTCATTCCTCCGAAAGCGGGGATCCAGGCTCTTACTGTCTTCAAAAACAATCTGGTTCGCGGATAAACGCTTCGCGTTTTTCGGGAGGACGCAGACGACATCGCAAGGTATAATCGTCACAGTATTGCATTTGCGCGCATCTGGAGCCGACATGAGTTAAAGATGCGATTCTGCCTTTGAAAGTTTGGCCACAACCATCATTCCATAGAGTTCTTTAGCAAGAGTTAGAGGGGAATCGCCGCGCAATTCCAGCGGTGCGAAGTATGGGTCCACATCAATATCGGGAAAGCCCGCGCGAGTGAGATTTGCGAGAAGAGCGCGCCGCAATTCATTTCCGTAATAGCCCAACAATCCAGTCAACATTTGGAAGAACAGACCTTGTTCACGATCACTCCATTCGTGGCGCTGCAACGAGGAAACAAATTCATCTCGCGCCCTGCCTGCAGGCGATTGGCACAGAGCGCACAGCAAAAGGGTTTCCAAGTCGGCCAGGGAACGNNCCCACAAGAGGGGATGGTAAATTGTTTTGCGGACCACAATCAAGCCTTATCACGAGGTCATTATAAGGCTCGCGCCACGCCCCTAATGAGCGCTCCGATTTCGTCGCCAACAAATGAAGAGCGGAACCGTTATGACGCGCCACCGGATATTGAAAGAATTGTCGTTGATGCACAATCAGGCGCTGAAGGTTGCCAGGAAGCGCGGCAACGGGATCAAGAACGTGGAATCGCTCGACGCCAGCAGCCACACCATGGCGGCCATCCGCGCGAGGACTATCCAATCGAATGACGGTTCCCTGACATACCACTACGAACGGCTTGGTTTGCGGCCGGCCAATTTGCAACGAAAGAATCATCCGTAGCGGCGCGGTCACTTCAAGCGCTTGTTTGGCCCAGAAATAAGCGCCGCTCGCCGATATGTCCCCAAGTTCCGCGGGAATTGCATCTGCTTGGCCTGCCGCGGACGGGCATATCCAGAAGTTCAAAAGGCTGGCGATTCGGCGGGTGATTCGGCGTTCAAGCATGGGAACGATTCGACAATTGGTAAGCACGATAGATGCCAAATGCACAGCAATGTAAATTGTTCCGGTCGGGATGAAATCCAAGGTCACTTTATATGTATCAGTAAATAAGCGCACGCTATTTTGGCGAATGTGCCGCAATCTCAATGGGTTTTGCGCCGCGATCTTCCAGGTATGGTGCACAGACCATTTGCGCCACATCAGGCGCGCTTCACAGCGACGTTCTTGGCATTGTTGGCGCTGCTGATTGCCGCTTTGCTATGCTTTGCCCGATTGGTATCCAGCTTTTTCCCGACTGCGCCAACCCCATTTGCTTCCGCGCCCCGCGCTGTTGTTCTGTAAATCCGGTGCGACGCGCCTCCGTATTACTCTTGGACTTGTGGCAGGTGGATTGTTGCTATGCCTGGCGGCGTGTGGTGGGGGAGGGGTGGTTCACCTTCCGGCGCTAATTCGGGAAGTTACACGGTTACCGTTACAGGCAGTGACGGCACTCTCATCCATACGCTTTCGCTGACATTGCGGTGAATTAGCAGTGGCACGCCTCGCGCGCCGGTTCAGGGATGCCCCTGCTTTTCGCCCCTCATCGCCGCGAATGACGTGCGCCTAGGGATCAGAATAGGAGCACGGAGATGCTCTCGGGGTCTCGCCCGGTGGCGATGCGTGTGATTAAGCTGTTATCTTTTCCTCTAAGGACGGCCACGTCGTTCGACTGGCTGTTTACGACCAGCATCATCTCTCCGCCCGGCGTGAAAGCCGAGGCGACAGGGCCCTCACCAACAGGCACCGATGGCGCCGCTAAACGATCGTCGAGCGACACCGGCACGGACCGTCCCGCGCCTGTATCATCCACCATTAACCGGCCGTCCGGCGCAAGAATGGCTGTACGCGGTGAAAGGCCCAACAGCAAATAGTCCGAAACCTCGTTAGTTCGAGTATTCACGAACAGTAAGCCGTGAGCCTCTGCCGATGGAATATAAAGTTCGCCGCCATCCGGTTTGACAATAAGGTCTGAGGCGCGTCCACCTAGGGAAATATTGACGATCAATGCGGGAATTTGAAGATCGACCACTGAAAGAAGGTCATCGGTGGCTGACGCAACGAACGCCTTTGAGCCATCCTGCAGCACGGCAATCTTCTCGGGATTGGGTGCCACGGGGATAGCGGCTCTCGTTCTCCAACCGCCAACATCAAAAATCGTCAGAGTTGCATCCTGGCGATTGGCGATCCATAGGATCTTTCCGTCGTTGGAACCAAAAATACTTTCCGGCCGGTGGCCCATTGATGCACGGCGGACAATCCTCCTGCTTTGGGTGTCAATGGCTTCCAGCTGATTTGTCCCGGCCACAGTTACATAGGCAAGCCGGCCGTCGGGCGAGAAATTGAAGGAGGATGGTTCACGCCCAGTGAAAATCCTAGCGTCGACCTGCTGCTTCGCCGCATCAACGATCCAGAGATATCCGCCAGGCCTGCTGAGTCCCCAAATTTCGTGCGTACCGGGTCGGATTCGCACGTTGGACGGCTGCGAACCGACCACGATGGTTGCGATGGGATCCAGATGCACTAGGTCCAAAACGCTCAATGTGCCGTCGCCACGATTAGCCACATAGGCGCACATGTGCTGCTTGGGGCCTAGCCACACGAAATGATGTTCGAAAAATAGCTCTCGGGCGGCCAGCCCCGTTAGCAGAACGGCCAGGAAAATCAGCCGGTTATTCCACTGGCGCGTCACGATTTAGCGGGAGGAACCGATGACGAGTATAGCCGCACTTGGCGCATGGGGTGGGTCATGAGTGGTAACTAGTGAATTAATTGAGCGTGCGCCCGAGCACCGTGGCAATCTGTCCCGCTTCTACGGCCAGTTGTGCAAACTCATCGGGAAGGATGGATTGCATGCCGTCAGAAAGGGCGGTGAATGGATCGTTGTGAACTTCC
>PKXT01000059.1 GCA_003133505.1 Acidobacteriota bacterium | reverse complement strand
ACCATTTCCCGCCGCTGAGCTGCTGGTCATCATCCCGTGCCACTGGGCGGGGTGGAGGTCACCCCAGCCCGGCCACTTGGGCGTTTGCGAAGAGTTGAAGTAACGGCATCGCACAGGGGCGCGGCTGGCGTCGGCCCAGGCGAGAATTCGGTTGCGCGGCTGGATAAGATCAGGATGGGGGTAGAACGCCGCGTCAATCATGGCCATGGTGACGCCGCGGCCTGTGAACCGCGGATCGCCATGCATTCGCAAAGGCGTGGGCAGAGCGCCAAAGGCGGCCTCCGCATCGAGCGGCCATACGGTTTGAATGCTCTCGTGAAGCGCGGCATCACCCCGCTCCAGCAGCGTTTGCAGTAAAGCATGCTGTATGCACACGGGGCACGCGCCGTCTTTTTCGCGCCACTCGGGGTGATGGCGCTGAATCTGTTCCTCCACTCCGGCGGGCAGCCAGTTGGGTTGTTTCGGACCTCCGTTTCTCGTAATGGGCGCCCGGGAAGGCAAGCCGCAAATTAGACAAGCGATTTGCGACGGGAACGTGCTCAGGGCATCTTCTTCAGAATGTCTGAAGGATGCGGTTTTTACTTTTATGGGGAGGGGCAGCTTCACTGGGAATTGGGCCGATAGCAGTGTAGCGGCGTCCCGCGGTGGTTTCAAAATGCCGCGTGGTCAACGGCACAAATCCAGTTTTTGGCCGGACGTGCCAATGGTAGCATCATTAGGTGACTGCCGCCGCGCTTTTGCTGACGTCGTCTGAACTCTCTGAGGCGAAAATCTCCGCCGCGCTGCTGATTTTTGCTCTGAGCTACCTGGTCTTCGCCCTTGGGAAATTTCCGGGGCTGAAGATTGACCGTCCTGGCGCGGCCATGATTGGCGCTGTCTTGATGGTGGCATTGCGGATTGTACGGCCGGGCGAAAGCATTCATTTCGTCGATTTCAGCACAGTGGTGCTGCTGTTTTCGATGATGCTGGTGGTCGGCAACCTTCGCTTCGCGGGATTATTCGATTGGACGGCGGGCTTCGTACTCCGCCACTTGCGCAGGCCGCAATTGCTTCCGGCGGTGGTATTCATCAGTGGGCTGATGTCCGCATTTTTTGTAAACGACATTATATGCCTGGCCATGGTGCCGCTGGTGTTGACCATTACCCGGCGAATGAGCGTTCGCCCGGAGCGGTATCTGATCGCCGTGGCTACCGCCTCTAATATCGGCAGCGTTGCGACGATTACAGGCAATCCCCAGAACATGCTGATTGGTTCCTTTTCAGGGATTGGATATTTACATTTTCTCGTGCGTCTTGGGCCGATTGCGCTAGCGGGCTTATTCGTGGACTGGGGCGTACTTCACTGGCTGGATCCCCGAACTGACGTTACCATTGCGAACGTTAAAGAAGACCTTCCGGCAATGCCCGCGAACCGCGGCCCCTTGGTGAAATGCATGATTGTGGGGGCGCTCATTGTCGCGGGGTTTATTCTGGGCTTTCCGCCGGCAATGGTTGCGGCCCTGGGTGCGGCGGTGCTGCTTATCACGCGCACAGTGGAACCGCACCTCGTTTACGATCAGGTGAATTGGGGGCTGCTAGTCTTTTTTACAGGGCTATTTATCATCGTTGGAGGAGCTCAGAAGGCGGGACTAATTGCACATTTTCTGGGAGTGGTTCAGCCTCTGGGACTCGGCAAACCGGCGATCTTCACCTTGTTTGTGACGTTGCTGGGCAATCTGGTGAGCAACGTCCCGGCTGTTATGCTGATGCGCTCAATTATTCCCACCTTTGCCAATCCTCAGCGCATGTGGCTGCTGTTAGCCATGGCGAGCACTCTGGCTGGAAACCTGACTATTACAGGGTCAGTGGCCAACATCATTGTTGTTGAAACATCGCGGCCGGAAGCAAACATTGGATTCCGCGAATACCTTCGCATCGGCTTGCCGGTTACGTTAATTACTCTGGTTATGGGGACGGTTTGGGTCTGGTTCGTCAGATAAAGACGGTGGACTGAAGCTGCATTACTGACGCCTTATGTGGTCAAGAACCTCCCGCTAACATCTGAACCTTCACTGCGAAATCCAACGTTTAGGCTGAAGAGATCAAACAATTCCTGTCCAGAGGTACAGTGTATCGGATTGGTGCACTCCCGCTAACGGGCCTGATTCTGTGGGCGCTGGCGGATCCTTCCGGCGTGGTAGCCACGCCGGCCTATGTGCTTAAGCAATTGCCGGCGACGTTGAGCTGTACCGGGGCCGGCGGCAGTCAGCAAAATGTTCCGGAGTTTACATCACCGGCGTTCGAATCCGCCTATACTACTTTCCTCAAATTGTTACAGCACGCCCTGCCCGGCGGAGAATCCCTATGGGTTTCCGCAGGCTGTGGCGGCTATTGCCGCGCAGTATGGCTTTGGGATCGGCCAGGAATCATTGCAGGATTCAAGCATCGCGGCTTTTGCGGCTGGGCAACCCTGTATCGTGAACTGGTGCAGATTCTTTGCGCAATACCCCAACGTCCTCCGTGAACTCCAATTCGCGGAGCCTACGTGCGCCGACAATACCTGTGCCGTCGGGTCTCCGACGGCGCTGCTGCCGCTCGCTTCGGCGAGGGCTGCCCGCATCGTCGAAATGATGACGACGGACTTGGCCATTGCGTACGGAAAAACCACCGGGCCATATACCCCGGCTTACCAGAAGGCGCTTACCGCATTCAGCGGAGCAACAACACCGCGGCCGCCCGCGGCGACCGCGTTAGCCGCAACCCCAAAATGAGATTAACTTTCCCAAGACGAAGCAGCAGTCTCCAACCCGTGCTTGATCCTCCACTCCGCCCCGATTGTAACGGTGCCGAGAGCAAAACATCCCAAAGACCGGCAAAAACCGGAAGCTGGGACCGGCTATAGCTGGATGTCGGTTCACCGCTGAAGCGTTTCTCTGATTGTGAAAGGCAACCGCCGTTTCTGTGGAGCGCGGCATTGCTCTCCGTGGGGTATTCCACTACACTGCCCAAATAAGCGCGGCATAATCCATAGACGGGCCTGTAGCTCAGCGGTTAGAGCAGCGGACTCATAATCCGTCGGTCCCAGGTTCAAATCCTGGCGGGCCCACTCTTTGTTTTCAATGGCTTAGACGATATACTCGCTCCTCGCCGTTCTGTTGCTGGCCCGATTCGGCGCCCAATTTATAAGAAAATGTCTGAGTTAGTCATCAAATCATCGAATTCCCACATGTCTTGCCTGCGAGCCATTATGCAGGTAGGCGTTCGTGGCACTGGCTGCGCCCGGCCTATCCAAAATTCTTAGCAGGACAAGAACCACGCTAATGTGAAGAACTTCCGTTTTTCCTGAATAGAGGTGCCGCCTGTTTAGCCTTAGAAAACTTTGAAACTGCCGGCCACTTTGCATAAGGGATCCGCTGTGGATTTCGTCATAGGGCCGCTTGGAGCGGAGCGCGGGAGCATCGATTGCTTACGGGCCTCGCGGGCATATAATTGTAATCGCGCCGATGCCCATACGATTATTGAGACTCTTTTTTCTGCTGGCCTTGACTCTCGGAAGCTCAAGATAGCCCTTGATGACGCTCAAAAATACCGGGGGAACGAGATTTGAAATTTTAGGACGGACTGGCTCATGCCTAGTCAGGTCTCAGGTTCAAGTCAGTCTTGGTACCGGAACAATTTGTAGTGGAGGATGAAAATGAACGAAGAATCTATCGGCTCGCGGAAAGGCGATTACGAAATCCTGGGAGTCCTTGGCGCCGGAGGCATGGGCAAGGTTTATAAGGTGCGCAATGTGCTTTCGGACCGCATTGAAGCCATGAAAGTGCTGCTGCCGAACGCCGAGGGTCAGAAGGATCTCGCCGCGCGGTTCTCGCAGGAAATCAAGGTGCTGGCCGGGCTGAACCATCCCAATATCGCCGCGCTCCGCACTGCGCTGACAATTGATAACCAGCTCGTGATGATCATGGAGTACGTCCAAGGAACGACGCTTGCGGCCCGCGTGGAGCAGAGTGTGATCCCCTGCCCGGATGCGCTCGATTACATTGACCAGGTGCTATCGGCGCTGGGTTATGCGCATGAGCGCCAGGTGTTTCACCGCGACATCAAGCCCGCCAATATGATGCTGACGCCGGAGGGTGTCGTAAAACTGATGGATTTCGGAATTGCGCGTTCCGGTCCCGATCCCGGGTTGACGATGACGGGCACCACTGTCGGGTCGCTGGCATATATGTCGCCGGAACAGGTGAAGTGCGAGCCGGTGGATGCGCGCTCCGACTTGTACTCCGTCGGCGTCTCGCTGTACGAGATGGTCACGGGCAAGCGACCGTTCCGCTCCGACAGCAATTTCGCGATTATGGAGGCGCACGTCAAGGACCGGCCCAAGGCGCCGATCGAACTTCAACCCGATTTCCCCCCGGCGGTGAGTAACATCATCTTAATGGCAATGGAGAAAGATCCCGCGAGGCGGTTCCAGTCAGCGCAGGCTTTTAGAAATGCGCTGCATAGCGCGGCAGGGGATTTGGGAGTGGCGATGCCTGCGGTGCGGTCGGCCCTTGCGAGTCAACATGTCGCCATCCCGCAGGCTGGTCCACGAACGGAGGGGATTCGCCAAAGCACTCCTTCTATTCCTGTGGCGGCAGTTGGCGGTTCGCGCGTTTCTTCGGGATTGTCTGCGCCTGTAACCGTTCCTCAAAGCGCGCCCATCCCTCAGACCCCAGCGAATGTCAGAGGGCATCGTGGGCTATACATTACGCTCGGGGCGCTGATTGTTGCTGGCATTCTGGTGGGGGCTGGTTTCACCGTTCCGCGCTGGCTTAAGACGCGCGCCAGCGACGGAGCAGGACAGGGGGTTTCGCGATCTGTAAATTCCAGCTATGCACCAGCGGCTCCCAACGCGGCAAGTGTGAAGGTGACGCCAGCCGCGCCATCGCAATCCAATTCGACACCCCCGTCCACAGCCAACGCCGCTACTACAAATCCAGGATCGTCAGCGTCTTCGTCCACGGGAGATCTGGCGCCGGGCGCAAATCTACCGTCCGTTGGGAAAGCGGCCGGAAATTTGGGGAAGATATCGCCATCTTCAACGGGGGCCGGTCAGCAACAAGCGGCGAATGGCGCTGCTGTGCCGCCGTCTCCTCCCCCGCCGGATCCCGCGCAAGTAGCGGCAGTGGAAAAGGAAGCCGATCAGCTTTCCGGACGGGAAGCAGCGGTGAATGCCAGCCTGGAAAACCTGCAACGGCAAATGAGCGCACAGGGGTTGGGGTTGCGCGGCGACATGGTGGCGTCGCAACAGCGGATGCAGACTTATATAAACAAGGCGCAGGCGGCGGTCCAAGCGCAGGACGTCCAGGGTACTCGCAGATATCTTGATCTTGCCGAGCCAGAAGTGGAAAAACTCGAAAAATTTCTCGGCCGGTAGTATGTCCTTGGTAAGCGCATACAATTTCTGCCGTATGGTATCCAGTTTTCCTCCACGTTTAATTTGAATATGGAGGTCGAGGCGGAGAATGCGCGCTGTGGGGAAAACTGCAACACTCATTTTGTTTTTAGTATTCGTCCATCCGTTTGGCGTTTTTGTGCAAACTGATAACTCCTCTGCCGCCAATCTGGGTGCCGACGAACAGCGGTTCATTCGGGAAGTGACGGCCAACGAGTTGGCGGCGCAGAAGCAAGACCACACCCTTTGGCAATATATAGAGAGCAAACGGGAAGAAACGAAGACAACACTAAGCGAAATCGTTGAGACCCAGGAAGGAAGCCTGCATGGTTTATTAGCCGTCAATGGTAAATCGCTTTCCCCAGCGGAGGGGGCGGAAAGAAGTGGCTCGCATCAATAACTTGCTTTCCAATCCGGACGACCTGCAGAGCCAGCAAAAGAAAGCGCAGCATGATGGGGATACGGAACGACACTTGCTCCAAATGTTGCCGGATGCTTTTCTTTATCATGATGCCGGGCAGAAAGGCGTACTCATGAAGACAATCGCGCAAAACGCATTGCAAGAATACAGGGCCATTTGGCGAGTGAAGTGAAGTTCGGCGATGGATTCCTGGGGCACTTGGTCGAGGGTGGAACGTTTTCCATCGAGCAACGGAATGTCGGGGAAGACCACTGGGATATTGTCAGACTCAACGTGAATATGAATGGCAAAGCGCTATTTTTCAAGACGATCAGCGTGCATCAGCAGCAGGAAGACTCGGAATACAAGCCCTTGCCCGCGAGCATTACATTACAGCAAGCCGCGCAGTTATTAGGGCAACCGCCTTCCGCACAATCAACCACGCCATCTATGGGAAACTAAAGGTTCTCACATCCTTGCAATCCCATAAAGGTCAGGCGGATTTCATTCGCGGACAACGTCAGCTGTAGACTCTTCGGAGAGGGGAAAATGCCTCGCATCAGAATGACTCTGTGCCGCGAGTTGGCGAGGCGGTATTTGCCACACTGGCCGGCTTGATCGTAATTATAGCCACACCATCCTTGCGTAGGTGGAGATTGAGCGCGGGAAGGTCCTGCTGTCTCAATGCAAGCCATTCGAAATTGACTGTGGCGAGCTGCTTCTCGCAGGAAGCGAATACTTCGTAGGCGGCAGCCGTGGGCGCACTATCGGCGCTATCCACAGCGATTGCCAAGTCGGCGAGGTTAGCGTCTAGGTTGCGGAAGCCGCCCGCCGGAACCGGCCATTCCGTGTCGGGACCAGAAATTATGGTGACGTGGCGCTGCAGATTTTGCACTTCTTTCAAAATGTCCCCCGCTTTAGGAACATTCTCCAAATGGGATGCCAGACCGCTTAGTTGGGACAGCAGGTTCTCAGTTTCACAATAAGCGCCGGTAGCATTTGAGAGTGCAGCGTCTATCTTCATCTCCAAATCAAGCTGCTTCGCTAAGTCGGAACTGGAAATCCCCTCCCGCGGGTCATTTTTCACATTGAACCCCACTGAAAGCGTTTTGTTGACGGTAGTTCNNATCAAGCGGACTTCGTACTTACCCGGCAGGACGAGAGGGCCTTCCGGCAGGGGAGTGGTGCCCGCGGAGACAGGGGCGGCTGCCGAATAGTCGTAGCGAATGGCGGCAGGGCGCGGGTAGCGCAGGTCCCAAACGAAGCGGTGTGTTCCCGGCATATTGGAAAGTGTGGGCTCGTCATGGATCCAAGACATGCTAAATTCCGGCGGATCTTGCTTGGCAATTGACGGCGTGAACGGTTGCTCGTCGCTGGAAAACTTGCGGACGAGTTCGCCGTGTTCGTCGCGAATTTCCAAGACAACAGTTCCCAGAATTGCACTGCCGGCATTTTTTGGGCCTAACGAATAATCAATGATTGCACCCGCGGGGGGATTCTCGCCCACGGGTGTCTCTGCGGGCAAGGGCGTATCGTGATTTTCGCTGCGGCGAATGCGGATGGCCGCCGCGGGGTGAAAGAGATATGAACCGCGCGGATTGGCGCCTTCGCTCCATTCGCGCAGCGGGGCGATGTCGTCGAGAATCCAGAANNAGAACGAGCGGCCATGGGTGGCCACGATCACGTCATCGCCGTGAATGGCGATATCGTGGATAGGCGTGACGGGAAGATTCAGTTGCAGCACGCGCCAGTGATCGCCGTCGTCCAGCGAGAAATAGACTCCGGTCTCGGTGCCTGCGAATAGCAATCCTTTTCGCACCGGGTCTTCGCGCACCACATGGACATAGGAGTCTGTTGGCAAACCCTCGACTACATTGCGCCAGGTCTTGCCCGAATCCTGCGTCCGGTAAATGTAAGGGCGGTAGTCATCCACTTGATGGCGGTCCACGGCGGCATAAGCGGTGTCGGCATCGAAACGTGACGCTTCGATCAAGCTGATTTCGCTCCATTGCTCCAGCCCCGGCGGAGTAACATTAATCCAGTTCTTGCCTTCGTCCATAGTCAGGTGAACTAGGCCGTTGTCGGTGCCAGCCCAGATTTCTTCCTCGCGCAACGGCGATGGCGCAATGGTGTATACGACGCCACGCGGCGTTTCTTTCGATGGGTCACTGAGATCGGATGGACTGGAACCGCCACTAGCGTTTGAATTCACTGTGAGGTCGGGGCTAATCGGGCGCCACGACATGCCGCGATTATCGCTACGTGTAACAAACTGCGAGCCGAGATAGAGCACGTTAGGGTTTTGCGGCGAGCTTACCAGCGGGGAAGTCCATGTAAAGCGCAACTTGTTAGCAGCGCTGAATACGGGTTGCGGGGAGATAACCAGGGACTGGCCGGTCGCCATGTCGAACCGGTTCAACCCGCCAAATGGCCCTCCGCCATACACCAAGCCATTGACGGTGTCTGGAACAATGTAACCACTCTCGTCGCCGCCAATCGGCGCCCATTCGCGCCAGGAAATCTGGCCGTAGTCGCCGCGGCTCTGCACAGCCGCCGTGCCGCTATCCTGCTGCGCGCCGTAAANNGGTTGTACCAGGAACTCCACGTCTTCGCGCTATCCACGCTGACGATAGCGCCTTGATCGCTGGCCAGGATCATGCGTTGGGGATCGTCCGGCGCAATCCACAAGAAGTGGTAATCGTCGCCACCCGGCGCGCCTTTAATGGTCTGAAAGGTTTCACCGCCATCCATGGAACGATAGAAGGCGGTGTTGGACACATAGACAACATTGGGATCGCGGGGGTCCGCGGTGACACCGCCGAAATACCATCCACGCTGCCAGATGCGGTGGTCAGAGGAAATGCGCCGCCAGTTCTGGCCGGCATCGTCGGAGCGATATAGGCCGCCTTCTCTTGCATCCACCAGCGCAAAAACGCGATTGCCATTTCCGCCAGGCGCGATAGCGATCCCAATGCGTCCCACGCCATCACCGGGGAAACCATGCCCGGTGATTTGCCGCCAGGTAACACCGCCGTTGGAGGACTTGTATAGTCCACTGCCCGGCCCGCTGGTTGGCGCATAGACGCTCCACGGCGGGNNCCAGAGCGAAGCGTAAATGATTTGCGGATTTCGGGGATCAGAGCACAATTCAATTGCACCAGTATTGTCGTCTTTGCCGAGAACTTTGGTCCAACGATTGCCGCCATCGGTGGAGCGATAGACACCCCGTTCCGCATTGGGGCCGTAGGCGTGACCGAGCGCCGCGACCAGCACAATATTTGGATCGCGCGGATCGACAAGGATACGGCCTATCTGGCGGGAATCGCGCAGCCCGATATTGCGCCACGTCGCTCCGCCATCGGCGGATTTGTATACACCATTGCCGTAGGAAATATCGGAGCGCATGTCGGCTTCGCCTGTACCCGCGTAAATAGTGTCCGGAGAGGAAGGAGCAACCGCCAGCGCGCCGATAGATGCGATTGGCTCGCCATTAAAAACCGGCTGCCACGTTCGACCGGCATTTTCGGTCTTCCAGATTCCCCCAGCCACTGCGCCGAAATAATACTCATTGGGGCGTCCCGGGACTCCGGCGGCGGTAACCGTGCGCCCTCCGCGAAACGGACCAATCAGCCGCCACTTCATTTCCGGTAACACCGGCGGCTGCGTGGCGGATGTGGACACTAGTGAGGACCGAGACTTGGAGGACATCGCTTTGCGTGGCGATGCCGGCGGTTCCTGCGCCACGGCGGGGCGTGAAACACCGCTAACGATAGCCGCGACGGCAAAGAGAAGCAGCGCTGCATGGGATTTAATGCGCATATTCACGGAAGATTTCCACTCGTTTTGCCACCGGCGTAACATATTAGCGCAATGCCACGCGGCACGCGTCCCGTGGCGCCAGGCTCCAATGATAAAATTGCATTGAGGACAATTCATGACTAGATTGCGACGTTTGCTGTTGAGTGCGCCAGCGGTGCTGGTCAGCATGAGCGCGGTTATTTCGGCCAGTCCCGCGTGCGCGCAAGGCCGAGCGGCCGATCGTTCATCCATGCCCGCTTTGGGCATCAAGACCGCGATGTCGTTCCCGCCATTTAATGAATGGAAGGCCGCAGTCCTTTCCGGTAACGAGGGAGCGCTGATGAAGTTGTACAGTACCAATCCTCCCGTACAAGTGCTTATCGGCAAAGATGTAATCACCGATCCCGCCGAGGAGGCGCAATTCTGGTCGGGTTTCGGCCACTCCGGTTTGATCAATTTTAATCCCAAGATTTTGGCGATTTCGCATCCTCAGTCCGACACCACAGAGTTAGTATTGCGTGTAGAAGCAAAGATCAGGCAAGCCGGGGCATCAAAGGATGCCGGCACTGCCGGAATTCAGGACATGGTCGCGTCGGTTGGCCAGTTGTGGAAACAGGAATCCGATGGCTGGAGGATTGTCAGTACGCAGCGCGGTAATTTTGTTGTGAATGCCCCGTTCCGGCTACCCCAACCTGCCAAGCCGGATACGCAGCTTTACCCCAAGCCTGCGGATGCTCAGAAGGACTTGGACACCGCGCTAATGGCCGCCAAGATCCATCACAAGCGCGTGCTTGTGGTCTTTGGGGCGAACTGGTGCTACGACTGCCATGTATTGAATAGCACGTTTACCTCGCTCGAATTTGCGCCCCTGGTGAAGGCGAACTACGTTGTGGTTCACGTCAATATTGGCGATGAGGGCAAGGATAATTTGGATTTGGGCAAGCGGCTTGGTGTGGGACTGGAGCGCGGCATTCCTTCGTTAGCGGTGCTCGATCCCGACGGCAAGGTGGTATATGCACAAAGGAATGGTGAGTTTGAATCGGCAAGGAAAATCGGCCCTACGGACGTGCGCGATTTTCTAGAGCGCTGGAAGCCGAATACATCGCGATCCTCGGGTTCTTAGGCCTGGCGATTCATCAATATTCGCATGGCTTGGATGGTGGAAATCGCCGCTCTTATCTGCGGTTTGTTTACTGTCTTGGGGGCGTTCCTAGTCTCTGATATCCATAAGTATGCATGGGACTAATGCCGGGTGTTCGCCGCCCCCCTGATTGAGGTATCATAAACTATCGCGATTCCGCTATCAATGCTGGCATTCGGAGTTGTCCCAGTAGAATCCGTATGTAGCCGCCGCCGGTCCGCGGGGAATTTACATGCCGGCATAACGTCGGACCAATACCAATGAGGAAATCAGGAATGTCACAGCAATCAGCGCAGGAATTGTCTGGGCCAGGGGATGCGACGGATTTGCAGTCTACAGGAACAACGCCTCCGGCGATCGAAACCATGGCTCTCACGCGCCGTTTTGGTTCCCTGACCGCCGTAAACAGCATGAATTTGACCGTACCCACAGGCTCCATATTTGGCTTGCTGGGCCCTAACGGCGCTGGGAAAAGTACCACGATTAAGGTGCTGACCACGCTGCTACCGCCCAGTTCGGGAACAGCAAGAGTGGCGGGATTGGACATTATTAAGCAGCCCCGCGCAGTTCGCTCCCATCTCGGTTACATTCCGCAGGCGGTTTCAGCGGAAGGTGTGCTGACCGGTTACGAAAATATGCAAATTTTTGCCAAGCTTTATGGCGTGCATCACAGCGTTCGAAAGGAGCGGATTGACGAAGCCTTGAATTTGCTTTCCCTTTCGGAGTTTGCGCAGACCCAGGTTAAGAAATATTCCGGAGGAATGACGCGGCGGCTGGAGATTGCCATTGCCCTGGTTCACCGGCCTCCATTGCTGGTTTTGGACGAACCCACTGTGGGTCTGGACCCCACTGCCCGGAGGGCCATCTGGGAACGCCTGCATGCTCTCCGCGACCAGAACAACATGACCATTCTGATTACTACCCACCAGATGGGTGAGGCTGAAGGTTTGTGCGATCAAGTGGCCATTATGAATCGCGGAGAAATCGCCGCGCTGGGGCCAATTCCCGAGCTAAAGGCGGCTTTGGGTCCTGACGCGACTCTCGACGATGTCTTCATCGCTCATACCGGAAGCACGATTGAAGAAGGGGGGTTCGCGGATGCAGCCCGAACTCGCCGTACCAGCATGCGGCGGGAATAAGACGGACTCGTTCGCCGATTTTTTTCGCGTCGTCTTCGCGATTATAGAGGGAGAGATTCGCAAACTCCTTCACGATCCACTGGAAATGCTTGCCCGCGTCGTCCAGCCGGCCGTATGGCTATTGGTTTTTGCCCCGGTATTTTCCTCGCTGCGCCAAATTCCCACCGGCGGGATTCGTTATCAGGATTTTATCGCTCCCGGCATACTGGCCCAGGGCGTGCTCCTGCTTTCCGTTGTGTACGGCATCAACGTATTGTTTGAACGGGACATGGGTTTGCTCCAAAAATACCTGGCTAGCCCGGCATCGCGGGGGGCGCTCGTACTGGGAAAGGCATTGTCCGCAGGCGTGCGAAACGCACCGCAGGTGCTGGTGATTTATGCGCTGGCGGCCATAATATCGGCGAAGGTGCGATGGAACCCGTTGGCGATTTTGGCGGTGCTTCTGCTGGTGATTCTGGGCTCGGCGCTATTTTGTTCGCTCTCGCTGGTGGTGGCGTGCCTGGTGAAAAATCGCGAACGCTTTATGTCAATCAATCAAGCCCTCACGGTTCCTCTTTTTTTTGCCAGCAGCGCTCTCTATCCGGTTGCGCTGATGCCAACATGGCTCAGGCGCCTCACCTATCTGAATCCGCTCAGTTACCTCGTAGATGGATTGCGGTCGGCCATGCTTTCGCAGGCGCGCAGCGCTTACGGTTTGAAGGTGGATTTCGCGGTGCAAGTTTGCGGTTTGGCCGTGCTCGTATTGCTGGCCGCCCGGCTTTATCCCCGGGTGGAATATTAATTGCGTACGAGGAGAATTGAATGAAGGCAATTTGGAAGTGGTTTGCTCTGATGCCCTTGACGATTCCCCTCCTTGTGGCGGCGGTATCCACGCCAAGGCCAGCAGGGCAACCAGCAGAGGAATGGCGATTCGCCGTTTCCGGAGATGCGCGCAATTGCGGAGACGTGGTTATGCCGGAGATTGCCGCCGCGGTTCAGCAACGGGACGCGGCTTTCTACTGGCACCTGGGCGATTTCCGGTTTATCCGGTTGATTGATGAAGACATTCAGCACGAGGGCATTTACCGCGCGCAACCGCTGGATCAGGCTGGATATCTGAAAGTGGCGTGGGACGTTTTCATCGTCAATCAAATGATTCCGTTTGGCGCCACGCCGGTGTTTCTGAGCATTGGCAACCACGAAACCATTCCGCCCAAAACCCGTGACGATTGGATTTTCCAGTTCACCCATTGGCTGGATCAGCCGGCGCTGCGCGCCAACGCAGAAAATCAAGTTGTGCGGAGCTATTATCATTGGACCATGCGGGGCGTGGATTTCATCTCGCTGGATAACGCCACACGCGATCAGTTCGACGGCGCGCAACTAGCGTGGCTCCGCGGCGTGCTGCATAGCGACGAGAAAGATCCGGCTGTGCGGACTATCGTGCTTGGAATGCACGAAGCCTTGCCTGAAAGTATATCCTCCGGGCACAGCATGAACGAATCGCTGCAGGGGACGGAGAGCGGCCGCCAGGTTTACGCGGAAATGCTGGGCGCCCGCGATACGTATCATAAGCATATTTATCTCCTGTCAAGCCATTCGCATTACTACGCCGAAAATATTTTCGACACGGATTACTGGCGTTCTCACGGGGGTGTTCTGCCCGGCTGGATCGTGGGCACGGCAGGCGCGGAACGCTATGCTCTGCCCGCTGCGGCCGAATCGGGACATCACGCGAGAACGAATGTGTATGGCTACCTCCTGGCACGAGTTCGATCCGATGGGAATATCCGTTTTGAATTTGAAGAAGTGAAGGAGTCAGCCGTGGCGGCGGACGTGATCGGTCGATTTACCAAACCGTTCGTCGATTGGTGCTTTGCCGCCAATAGTGACGCGAATCGTGCCGCGCCGCCTGTTCCCACGCCATTGTTTCCGAAATAGCCTGGCAAAAAGGAACCATTGGCGCGACACCACCGGATGAGCCTTCGGTAAGCCCCCCCTGTGTGTCCGCTAATGATTGTAGGAAGGGGTGACCGCCGAGAAGGACGGGGTTTGCGGCGCAGACGTTTTTTTCGCAACGGCTGCCATGGAATCCGTCTGAGCCAGGCCGGCTTCCGACAACTGGCGTCCGGGAGCACGAGCCAGGCAAAGCTGGAAGGCGCTGCGTGCATCCTCCCGGCGGCCGAGTTGCAAGAACATTTCTCCTAGAAGCTCGTCGGTGGGTTTCTCCACAATCGGCGGCCCAAAATCCATGGGCAAATCATGTTCAGCCACGGCAGTGCGCTGAAGTTCCGCCAAGGCGGCTGAAGTCTTGCCCTCTGCTGAGAGAACTAACGCGTCCACCTGTTGGGCAATAATTAGGGCGCGCTCTCTCTCCTCCGTCGCGTCCATTTTCCGCCCATCTAGCCACGCGTCGAGGCCTTTCCGATCCGTTTCCACCCGGGCGGCGGCGTGGGCAGCGGAATCATGACGTTCGAGAGCGGCGATGGCTGAGCCATAATCAAGAGTCAATTGCGCGGGCGGGTTCTCTCCTGTGGGGATTGTCCAATTCACCGCGGCATCATCCCAGAGG
>PKXT01000263.1 GCA_003133505.1 Acidobacteriota bacterium | reverse complement strand
TTAGGCCGCCGCCCGGGGAAAATATCCGTACGCCCGCAGGAAATCGACAATCTTCAATGCCGTCGTCCGGCGTGGCTTGGTGAGCCCGCGCTCAATTTTCGACAGGCCGGTGTAATGGATTCCCAGCCGCTTGGCTGCGGAGTGGAGCGAAATGCCCCGTTCGCTACGGCACTTTTCCATCAGCCGTGCGAGCTCGCTACGCTTGTCTGTGTGNNACAGACGGCATAGTACGGCCAGTACAAATACGTTGTCAAGTGAAATCTCTAAAGGCACAATTGTCACAATGAGCAAAACGGTATCTACTGAGGACATCAGCTATCCGGTCAGTTTCCGGCGGCCACTGGCGGAGGTACGGGAAATCGACGCGGCGCTCACGCGTGAAGCGCTCAAGCGGCGGGCTGATTTAATGGCGGCGGTTTGGGATGCGGCCTGGAAGGAATATAAATCCAGCGGATCGCTCGAAGCCTATCGGGAAGGAAAGCGGCGTCGTTATTCCCGGCGGGTTTCCGAGGAGCTGCAGGACCGGTTGCATATCGCCCTGGATGCCATCTTCGAGCGGGCGCCCAACGCGGTCATTGATGACATTGCGGAATATCTCACCAAGCGAGCGGGACGATATGCCGAAAGTAAATAAGCTGGTACGCGGGTTGCTCCGCAGCCAGATTCACGTCCGCCTCGACGCCGAGTGGTACGCGCGTTTTGAAAAAATGGCCGAGCGCGAAGAGATTCCCCTTGCGGACCTCGCCCGAAAGCTGCTAAAAATCACAGCCCCACTCTACGAGCGGGCCGGTAGCCTTCAAATGCTTCGCGATCAGATGTCTACCGTAAAGGCCGCTAATCGCCGACGAGGAAATTGACCGCTTGGAAGGTGACGAGCACAAAGAGAATGCAGAGGGGAAGCCCAATGACGAGGCGTCGGCCCAGAGGCCACTTTCGCCATCGACCTCTGTCGTCGGAGCGAAGAATCAACGCGTACTGAGCGAAATAAGCGCACGCGAGAGCGACGACGCAACAAAAGGCGAAAAAAAAGTAGGTCTTGCTCATTGGACTCAAGGCGAAAAGTGGGTCGTGGCCACCAACGCCATCTTAGCCTTTGTAGCACTGTTGGCCCTAGGAGTTTACTGGAAACAGCTCGGTGTGATGAAAAAGCAATTATCCGCGATGAGCGGCCAGCTAGAACAAATGAAAGTCTCCGGGACCGACACGCACGATCTTGCGAGTAGTACGAAAGTCCTGGCGACAAATGCCGCCAACCAAGTGACTGAGCTGCATAATGGCGTTAGCCAGCAGCGTCTCCTTGCTTCAACTAGCCAGGGAACCTTGGATTTATACCGTCGATACTTCCAGAAGGCGCAGCGGCCGGTGGTGTGGGTTCAAGCCAATGCTCCCGAGTTAACGGCGGGGAAGCTAGCCGCGTGGTCTGTCCTCGCTACGAACAGTGGGCCGGTCCCTGCGGTGAGGTTCCGCATGTGCGCTGGGCTCACCTACGGACTCTCGGCTAGTGAACGTATCAACCTGGACCAAATATGCCCCCATTCCGCCATGGATGCTATGGGGGACTCGATCGCCGCTCCGGGAGTAGTCGGGCAAAACTATAAGACGGGTTTCAGCGAAGTTCCGCTAACCCAGGAAATGATCGACAGTATGAACACATTTAACGATTCGCTGGCGGTAGGTGGCGTGATTCTTTATGAGGACAGCTACGGGAATAAATATCGCAGTACTTTTTGCATGTTCAGATTGGCCAATGGGGCAATCGGGTATTGCGTCAAGGGGAACGATTTACAGTGAGTGCCAACCAGCGCGGCGTCTACGAGCATCCCCGCGGATCGAATATCTGGCACATCAATTATTACGACGCGGCCGGCAAGCGCCATCGTGAAAAGGTGGGTCCGAAATCCTCCGCCGTCGAAGCCTACCGGATGCGCAAGACCCAGATCCGATTGAGCAATTTCTTTCCTCCTCAACGCCAGAAACCCAAAATCACTTTCGGCGAGCTGGTCAATCAGGCTATGGATGAAAAGCACGCGCGCCTGGCGCCGCTTACGATGAGGGCCGATAGCATCCGCATGAAAAAACTGCTGGCCGATTGGAAGCACATGCTGGCCGAGGAAGTGGCCGCGCCGTTGATTGAGCGAAAGATGCGAGCTATGAAGCAGGCGGGACTCTCTGGATCCACGGTGAACCGTTATCGCTCGCTGCTATCGAGCATTTTTTCGTTCGCCGATCGCGCCGGCATTCTTCCAGGGAATCCCGTCGCCAAGGTGAAGCGCTACAAGGAAAACGAGGCGCGCATCCGGTTCCTGGAAGAGGGTGAGGAGCGCGAGATCCGTCGGGTGGTTCGCCGGGAATATCCCGAGCGCGAGCAGGAGTTGGATCTGGCGCTGCATACCGGAATGCGCCGTGGCGAGCAGTTTCAGTTGAAGTGGGAAGCGGTGGATCTGGGGCGGGGAATTCTGACTGTGCGGGGAAAGACCGGCCGCCGGTTTCTGCCCATCAATTCGGCCGCCGGCACAGCGCTAAAGATCCTTTACTCGAGAACCAACGGCTCCGGCTACGTGACTCCGGAGGCAAAGCGCGCCGGGCAGCGCGATTGGCGTCGTTGGTTTGAGGACGCGCTGGTCCTGGCCAAGGTGGATAATTTCACGTGGCACGATTTGCGGCATACCTTCGCCAGCCGCCTGGTGATGGAGGGGGTTCCGCTCCGCACCGTCCAAACCCTTCTAGGGCATAAATCGATTACAATGACGGAACGGTACGCCCATCTGGCTCCGGACCATCAGCGGGCCGCGGTAGAAAAGCTGGCAACAGCCACTAGAACAGCCACTGACGCCCTGGACGAACGCCAGAACGTGCTCGAATTCGCTGGATAACTGCCCGTGCGGGAGTGGCGGAATAGGCAGA
>PKXT01000304.1 GCA_003133505.1 Acidobacteriota bacterium | reverse complement strand
CCGCTGGCCGCCTCATGTTTCAGATCATCGGGTCA
Source organism: Acidobacteriota bacterium (assembly GCA_003133505.1). Lineage (GTDB taxonomy): Bacteria > Acidobacteriota > Terriglobia > Acidiferrales > UBA7541 > PALSA-278. The sequence goes on along the minus strand of PKXT01000304.1, from coordinate 3,135 downwards.
ATGGCCGAATTCGAGCGCAGCTTGATCCAGGAGCGCGTGAAGGCCGGCCTGCGCAACGCCCGAGCCAAGGGCAAGCGCCTCGGTCGCCCGCGTGTTGCCGTCAGTACTACCAGGATTGCCGCCCTTCGCGCACAGGGCGCTTCCTGGCGCGCCGTGGCCCGCGAAATAGGGCTATCCGTACGGACCGCCAAGCGCGCCGCCCTGTAGGCGCGGCAAAAACCCTCTGTTCCGGCCTTCCGTAACTCCTTGAAACTGCGCACCCCGGCGAACCGCTCTGAGGCGTGGCACAAACGTGTGTTTGTGCCGCGGTCCTCGTCGGTACTTATTCGCAGCGCGTACACGCCAGCTGCCCAGGCGGGGAGCAAGCGCGGTGATCCAGCAAAACTATGTCGTCGCCGCGCGCACGCCCTCGGATTCCGCTTCGCCAAAGAAGGGGCGGCGCACCGATTTCTCGCGGACGTAGCGCTTTCGCGCGGGAGCTAGAGTCGCTCCACAGACTAGGCCGGTGAGTAGCGATTGTTTCTATCGGACGGACATTGGGTCCTGCAATAGTTTGTAGTTCTCGGAGCAAACGCGGTCGGCGTCCCTCATTTCTTCGGCGAGGGTCGTTAGGCCGAGTTCACTAATCGCCGCCACCATGCATTGGTCTGCACCGTGCAGAGAGGTCTGAGCAAATTGCTCTGGCGTCGTCCCCAACAATTTCTGGAAGGCCTGCAATTTTTGCGCGTCGATGTCTGAATCCCGTAGTCCGGAATAGCTGTCGTATAGCCCTAGAAGATCGAGTGCGCTGGACACATGGTCGAGGAAGATTCTCTCTTCTCGACTTCGAGCTTGGGGGCGTGCGTCCTTTAGCGAACGACCGACCAGGCTGTTGTAAACGGACCGGTCGAACTTCTCCTTGCCTCGGTTATGACTTGAAAGCCACCACACATAGGCGTAGTGGAGCGCCATCCACCCGGAACGAACAAAGCTGCCAGAAAAGCCAGTCCTCTGAAGGAGGGCGACGCAGTCGGATGTGGGGCTAGGTAGCTCAAGGCAGCCGGGCTTAGTCTCTTTGGTTTGCTGCGGTTTGGTAACTGGAGGTGCGCCAGGCCTTTCAATCAGGGCGACAAGAACACCGAGGCCCAAAAGACCAAGTCCCGCCCAGCCCCAGAAACCAAGCATGCGCTTAGGCTTGCGTGGTACCAGGTTGCTTCTTATTCCCTGGAGACTAAACCCGCACCTCGGGCATGGGGCCAGAGGGCTTTGGATTCCTGTGCCGCATGACGTGCAAAACATGGGACCCCCTTTCAGAACCGCTCTCGCTACGATTTGATTTTGGGCCCTCACTCAACGATTTCCGAATGTGTGAATCTTACCCCGGGAGGCGATATTCGTGAACTTCCGCCCGTCGCGGATCGCCCAGAGCCGTGGGCGACTCGGTGCGCCGCGATAAATAAGGGGGCGATATGAGGCGAAGAAAATCTACGGCACATGCCCGCTCACGGCTGCGATCCCGAAGGGAGAATCCGATTCCNNATGTGTCCGTCAATGGTAATGGCGGCGGTCACGATTCCGGATTCCTGCTGCTTTTGAGCCGATAGGTATAGAAAAGTTCCGGGCGCAACCTTGAACTCCATGTTCCACGGCATGGAGACTTTTCGCTGCTCTGTTCCGCCAATCTCATTCTGATATGTCAGTTCTGCGGTGCCGTCGCTCAGGCCATCATCCCAGACGGTGTATGTGACGCGGTGCAGTTCTGGCGGTTGGGGCTTGGAATCTACAACCGAACCGATTACCCATAGAATTAGAAAGACGACTATCAGTGCAAACACAATCTTGAATGCGGGAGACCCCGCTGACCGCCTGGATAGGCCGCCACAATGTTGACAGAATCTAGCGCGGCCAATTTCAGCGCCGCATTTCATGCAGAACATTTGTCAGGACCCCTTCTCAAACCCAGGCGCCGGCCTCGCGGCTCATGTTTCTACGATGCCAGACCTTGTCTCGCTGCCCTCGTCTTGCCTTGAAACGTCTCTTTAACGGGCACGCTTTCCAAGTGGTTCGCTTCCACGCCATGTAGACGCCGGATGATNNGCGCTCAATTCTTCGATGTAATTCATGCCGTTACACCGGCTCCGCAGCCTTGACAGAATCGGCTCCCGGAGCAATCGGCTTCCCGCAACCCGTACAGAAGCGCGGCGGCCCGGATGACGAAGGCAGTCCCAAATTATTTAGGGCCGCGCGAGCTATTGGGGAATCCACCAGTACGATGCGCTTGCTCCCGCATTTCGCGCACCCTGAATAGCGCCCGGAGAGTCGCCAAATGGAATAGATGACTCCGGGGATGATAAAGAAAATCCACAGCACAAGCTCCATGAGGAAAGTGCCGGGTGTGTGTCGTTTGGGGTATCCAACGAAGCCGCAGTCCAGACAATATCTCATGCATTGCCATTCGGTTCTTCTTTGCTCTCAAACATGAGACGGAATCCAGCCGGGAACGTTGGTTCGTTATCGCCAAGCATCTTAATGAGCTTGTGAAATCCTTCAACGAAATTCATTAACGTAATTTCGCAAGCGGAACTATCGGTTTGTTGCTCCTGCGTCGACACACGAGCATAGCCAACGAGGTCTCGTCCAGAAGATCTCTTTCCTCGCCCGCTCATCTGCATTTTCATTCGCGCTTCCGTGCTAAAACGTAGCTCTTCAAAGACAAGAACTGTTTTTCGAGTAGCACCTTGATTTGAAATGATTGACTGAGCCTCAGTGCTAAAATCGCCGCGTTGGGATCGACGATCACAACATCCGGATGCTGACCATACGTCTCTTTGGCGTTAGCAAAGGACCGCCTGAGTAGGCCAAATACCGATATGTCGGCAGCCGGAAACGAATAACCGATAAACACGATCTGCTTGGAGCGGGATAAGTGTTCTTCGGTTTCTCTCCAGATCTGCGGGTACAGTTTCTGCTCATGCACCGCCCAATTGCCTTGCAAAGGATCCGTCTTCACCTGGGTGGGCTCTCCACCCCAGATTTCGCTTTTTAACATCTTGGGAGGCATCATCACCACGTCATCCCACTGCCCTTTAGAGGAAAAGTCGGTCGAGATTGTGGCCTTATCACTGGAGGCCAACCAGTTATTACTCCGAGCACTAA
>PKXT01000077.1 GCA_003133505.1 Acidobacteriota bacterium | reverse complement strand
CCGCGCTTTGGGGTTCAAACGGTCCGAACAACGAATGAAGGAAGTCGAAGAAAAACTACGGCGCGGAATGAATAAGAATGGCATCGAGCCTGAGGCCCAGAATAAAATTGCCAGAGCGATCACTTCCTTTGCCCTGTATGGTTTCCCCGAATCCCATGCCGCGAGCTTTGCGCTGCTGGCTTATGCCAGCGCCTATTTCAAATGCCACTATATGGCGGCCTTCACGGCGGCCATGCTGAATAACCAGCCCATGGGCTTCTATCAGCCGGCAACTTTGGTAAAGGACGCGCAATTACATGGGCTGAGGGTTAGGCCGATTGANNGACTGGCTCTGTATGTTGGAAAAGCATGAGGCTGGGTTCGCTGTAAGGTTGGGAATGCGCTATGCGAAGGGATTGCGCGAAGAGGTGGGACGCGTAATCGCTTCCGAGCGTGCCATCCAACCCTTTCGCTCAATTGACGACTTGAAACGTCGCGTCCCGGACATACGAAAGGTTGAATTGAGCGCACTGGCGGAAATCGGCGCTCTGAACCTGATCGGAGACCGGCAAAATTCGCATCGCCGCGACGCGCTATGGCAAATAGAGCGAGTCGCCCGATCTGCCGGACCGCTTTTGGAAGACGCCCATGACCCAGCCGTAGGAGATGGTTCTCCATTGGCGGTTATGACCCCCGAAGAACGTCTTGTGGCCGATTTCCGGGGCACAGGACTTACCGTCGGCCCTCATCCGATGGCGTATCATCGCGCGAAAATGAAAAAAAGGGGGATTCGCTCGGCGAGCGAATTACACGACATGCCTGACGGAGCGTTTGTGCGCATTGCAGGAGGAGTGATCGCACGCCAGCGGCCCGGCACTGCCAAAGGCTTCGTTTTTCTCACGCTCGAAGACGAGACCGGCGTCGTCAACGTCATCCCGTCGCGCTCGTCCGGCAAAGTGGTGAGCGCCATNNAGCGCCCCGGCACCGCCAAAGGTTTCGTCTTCCTCAGCATGGAAGACGAGACCGGCATCGCGAATGCCATCATTACTCCGCAACTTTTCGACGAATACCATGTCGTGATTGTTCATCAGCAGTTCCTGATCGTGGAAGGGAGATTGCAAAACCAGGAGGGAACCATCTCCGTGAAAGCTGAATCCGTGAGGCCATTAGCCATTACGCGTGCGGAAACAGCTTCGCACGACTTCCATTAGACCTAGCGGTCGATCCTGCCGTCAGCACGACTCATTCACATCTCAGGGATGACAACCTGCTCCGGCCCTTCCGCGCGCTGAGATCACCACCAATCGCCGGATGTGCTTAGATTGTGATGTCAACCCCGGATTCGATATGCGAGAATAGTGATTCCAAGCAAGCCACAGCGGTGGTTCGTTTTCGATGCGAAATGGAATCTAGGAGGGCAAACGTATGCTGCGTAAAACATGGATAATCTTCGCCGCAGTTTTGGTCCTTTCCGCTGGAGTATTGGCCAAGACCACTGAAACCGTTATTTATTACCTGTACCCAGATGGCGGGGCCGGCCCCGAGGCTCCAGTCGTTTTAGATAGAAGCGGGAATCTATACGGGACTGCTTCATTCGGCGGTGTAAACGGCTACGGGACAGTGTTTGAACTGACGCCGTCTGGGAGCGGCTGGACGCCCACCATTCTTTATTCCTTTCATGGCGGTTCCGATGGCGGCAACCTCTATGGCCCCGTGATTCTGGACAAACATGGGAATGTCTTTGGTACCACATGGATGGGGGGCAAGTTTGGCGCCGGTACGGTCTTTGAATTGAAGTCTGTGGGCGGCCAATGGTCCGAAAAAGTTTTGCACGATTTTGATTCCTCGTCAGAAGACGGTGCTTACCCGGGTTCAGGGTTGCTTTTTGACGCGGACGGCAATTTATATGGAACGACCGAACTCGGCGGAGCGGCTTATCACGGTGTGGTTTTCGAGTTGATCCCGACTGGCGATGGCCAATGGACCGAAACGACACTTTATAGTTTTACCGGAGGAGACGATGGAGAATATCCCACGGCTGGTGTGGCTCTGGATAATGCAGGCAATATCTACGGAACAACCCCGTCTGCCGGAGCAAGTGGGTACGGCACCNNTCAGTGCATACTTTCATCGGGGGAGACGATGGAGCTGATCCTTCGGGTCCCGTTGTCCTTGATGCCAGTGGCAACGTTTACGGAACCACTCTTTCTGGTGGCGGCGCTTGCGGATGCGGCACGGTTTTTGAGCTACATGCTGACAAGGAATGGGCTGAAAGCGTGATCTATGGGTTCAAAGCAAAAAATGATGGGGCAGGACCGGTGGGCGGCGTAGTATTGGACAAATTCGGGGATATTTATGGCGCTGCAAGCGGTGGCAAACTTGAGATCGGCACCGTATTTATTTTGACACATTCAATTCTTGGCTGGACAATTCACCCTGAGTCTTTAACAGTCTATAATGCGGCGTATCCTCGCGCCGGTGTTACACTCGATGGAATTGGGAATATATATGGCACAGTGTTCGGAGAAGGTGGATCGGGTGCCGTATTCCTGATTAACTTTTAGCGGGTGATTGGGCCTGACAGACACGATGACGATTCCCGTTTGAGCCATGCTTTAGCTGATAGCTTTCAATTTTGGATATTCCTTGACAAGCACTTCTAGCGCCTGCACCCGGCGGTTCTCTAGCAGGTGAATGGGCCGCAGCGCATTCACAATGCCCTTGGCCGATAGCGGCTGTTTGTAATGATTAATGTAACAGGGCTCTCCGCGACCACTGCGCGAATTTGGTCCGCCTAGGGCTTTTACAGGCTGGTTCAGATTGCAGAATCCGCGCCGCCCTCTCGCAGCATGGCGTAAAAGTCGGCGTCATACCACGTCGCGTGGCATGTCTCCACCGCCGAGCGATAATCCGCAAAACGTGTGAGGAGTCTTTCTAGGTACGCGACATTCTCTGGCGTGCGATGGAACGGGAACTGTAAACAGCACCGCGCTCAGCTTTCTTGCCTCGCGCAATGCGTCAACACCCGCACGAACCTCAGGCTCGTGCTCAGCAGTCGCACCCGAGAGGCCAAAATGGATCCCAGATTGTGCCCCGGGGCTGCTGCGACCACAGGCGACAAAATTGCTGTGAATAATTTGCTGATTGACCAACGCCAAGGGTAAGGAGTAGCTTTAATGCAGTTTCAGAATGCTATTGAACCTCGGGAAACACCCGTAGAATTCGAATTGTTAGCGAACACTGAAAGCTCTTCAATTGTGCCGAGAGGGACGACATGACAATCAATAAACTTCATTGGTTTCTGCGCGCACGCAAACGAGCCGCAACGCTAGTATCAATCCTGGCGTTGGTTGTGGCGCTCGCGTCCGTGTTTCTTGCGACACACTCTATCTGTGCGGCGGACAGGGCTGAAGGGCGGGAATCATATGTTTTGTCTCATCTTGGTGGTATCGCGCCGCCAGGAACGTTCACCACGCTTTATTCATTTAGGGGAACTCCGGATGGAATACACCCACTTGCAAGCCTAATCCGGGATAAGGAAGGGAATTTTTATGGTACGACCCGCGGGGGCGGCGCGTTCAATGTGGGTACGGTATTTGAGCTGATGGCGGACAACACAGAAATCATATTGTACAGCTTCATGGGTAGGCCAGACGGCAAACAGCCGGCCGAGGGTCTGGCACGAGATGCTGCGGGGAATCTGCATGGGATCACTCACTTCGGCGGTTCCTCTAATCGCGGAACCGTCTTTGAATTGACGGCAAATGGCGTGGAGACCGTGCTTCATTCTTTTACGGGTGGAGCGGACGGCGGATCTCCCGAGGATGAAAGCCTGATTTGGGATGGGATGGGCAACCTTTATGGCACCACAGCCGGGGGTGGCACCCAAAGTGATGGCACAGTTTTCAAGGTGGACCCGGCGGGGAATGAGTCAGTTTTATATAGCTTCCGAGGGGGGGCAGACGGGTTTTCTCCCTATAGCGGCTTGGTTCGAGATACAGCGGGCAACCTCTATGGCACCA